>NZ_FUYC01000002.1:300000-423105 GCF_900167125.1 Paucidesulfovibrio gracilis DSM 16080 | reverse complement strand
CACATTGGAGCCGGAACGGGGCGCGGCAGCCCTGCCCGCATCAACGGGGCGTTGTTCCGCAATGGGCGGGCCAAGCGTGGTATCCACATCCACATGGGATGCTCGCACTCCCCTGCCGCCCGGGCCGTCTTCCAAACGCAGACGACGCGCCTGATACTCCGGCGTGTTCACATTGGCGAGATTACCGGACGTGACCTCCACGGCCTTTCCCAGCGCGGACAGGGCTTGAATGGATTCCTGGGTCATGACTGCCCCCTTCATCCCACAATATAAACACCGTTCGCAGCTTCGTCCAGGCAACGGTCCGATGCCGAATTATGTCATGGATTTCCCAGGGATCAGTCGCGCAGATCCCGCTCAATAATAGCGTATGCGCTGTGGGCATGAATGGATTCCTGGCTTTCCACCGAAGCCCGGAACCAGGAGACTTTGGGATGTTCGGACAAACCACGCGCCACAGAGCGGACCACGTCTTCCACAAAGGCGGGATTGGCAAACGCACTCTCGGTCACGTATTTTTCATCCGCACGCTTGAGCAGCGTATACACGGGCGAAGACCCGGCGGATTCACAAATTTCAATCAAATCCTCCAGCCAGAGCAGCCCGGTAAACCGGGCCAATACCCGCACGATAGCCCGCTGACTGTGGGCGCCCTGCTCACTGATGGCCAGGGAACAAGGACAGACCGTCATGACCGGCACCTCCACCCCAAGGGTGAAAACGAGTTCCCCGTCCTCATATTCCCCCACCAGCGAACAATCGTAGCCCATCATGCTCTTGCCGCCGCTGGCCGGGGCGCTGCGATGCAGAAAAAAGGGAAACCGCAATTCCGCATAGGCGCGGCGGGCGTTCAACCGCTCCGTGATGTTCGCCAAAAGGCGCTTGAACGAAGCATAATCCAACTCCTCGGACCACCCTTCAAGCGCCTCCACAAAGCGGCTCATGTGCGTACCCTTGAAATGCGCTGGCAGATCCACGGAAAGGTCCACGCTGGCCACAGTGTGTTGGGAACCCTGCACCCGGTCGCGCACCAGGAGCGGCAAGCGAATATCCTTTACCCCCACACGATCAATGGGCATGGCGATGCTGGCCCTGCCGTTCTGCACGTCCTCCATGCCCGCCTTGGCGTCGGCTGGGCGGACGTGATCCGCGCCCCTTTGCGTCTTGCTCAAAACAATCCTTTTCCTGTCGTGGTCAAGTTGAGGTTACCGTGCTTCACACCCTTGGTGGAAATAAGCCGTTGCCCAAGATGTTTAATAATCTCGGCATCACCCCGCAATACCAGCACTTCCAGACAGTTGTAATGATCCAGATGACAATGAAGAGAAGAGAGGACCACGTCGTGCGCCTCGTGTTGAATTTCCGTAAGCCGCTGGGCCAGACCGCTTTGATGATGATCATACACCATGGTCAGTGTTCCGGCCACCTCGCCCTCGGCTTCCTCCCACTCCCGCTGCACCAGGGTGTTGCGGATCAGGTCGCGAATGGCCTCGGACCGGGTTTGGTAACTTTTTTCCCGGCACAGGGAATCAAATTTTTCAAGCAGATCGGAATCCAACGATACGCCGAATCGGATGGTTTTTCCCATTCTCAGTCTCTCCTTTCGAACATGCTGCCGTTTCCGAATCAGTCAATATAAACCGTTGCAACGGGTTTCCGGCATCACATGGAATAGTTGCCCTTCCCTCTGCATTCCACACATCACGGCCGCGTTCCGGTAGCACCGGAAGAAACAGCCAAGCCGTCCGCTGTGGCTCCGCGCCGCACCCTCCAAAGGCGTACGGTCTGATTCTGCCCGCCCAGGGCGACCTTTTCCCTGAGCACGATGTCACATTGCCAGCCCCGATGCCGCAGCCGATCCCACACAGGCCGGGATACGGTCCGTTCCGGCTCACCGAGCCAGATTTCTCCCCGGGGAGTAAGACAATGTTCAAACAGCGCCTCCAGCGGCTCGAAAAAGCGTTTTTCATAGAGCACGTCCCCACCCCAGATGAAATCAAAGGCTTGCCGGGCTAACGCCGGGAAACGCCAATCCATGATCGTCCAAAGAGGTGACGGCACGTTGTTCAACCGGGCGTTGGCATGGGCGAACCGCACGGCGCGGGGTTCATAATCGAACGCCACGACACGGGCACCAAGCCGGGATCCCACCAGAGCGGAAATTCCCAACCCGCACCCAACGTCCAGGCAAATCCGTCCCTGGATGCGGTGTTGTTCCTGCTGCAACTTTTCACAAACCAGCAGGCTGGCGGGCCAAACCTCGGCCCAATACGGCAGACGTTCATCCTCGCCGAACGCCTCCTGGTCCATTTCGGCCCACAGGGACTCCATGTCGCCCGTACGCTCCAAAAGCCAGTCACGCCCGGCGGCACGCACCTTGAGCCTTTCCACATTTTGGGATAAATATTCCTTCTGCGCCTGCTCCTCCTGCCCAGGCAGGAAAGCACGTGCGCCGCACCCCTCATGCGAAACCTTTTCCTTTCGCTTTTCCACGTCCGAGTCTTACCGCCTTGTAGTGGCATTGGCAAGCCGAACCGCACATCAAAACCGCTATTCGAAACGGTTTTCGTGCCACTTCTGTTCGGCGGGCATACGAAAACAGACCGCTCCAGGACGGTCTGTTTCAGCCCGATCAAACATCGGATGATTTCAATGTCGGAAGAAAGCCGACGAGGTCACTCCCCAAGGTAAGCCTTACGGATGTCCGGATTGTCGAGCAATGCGGCCGCGTCGTCAGCCATGACCACATCCCCCGTCTCCAACACATAGCCCCGGTTGGAAGCCTGGAGCGCCAGGTTGGCGTTTTGCTCCACCAGAAGAATGGTCACGCCTTGTTCCTTGTTGATGGTCTGCACAATGTCGAAAATCTGCTGGACAATGAGCGGAGCCAGCCCCAGGGAAGGTTCGTCCAGCAGCAGTAGCCGTGGGCGGCTCATGAGCGCCCGGCCAATGGCCAACATCTGCTGTTCGCCGCCGGAAAGCGTACCACCGGCCTGATTGCGCCGCTCACGCAAACGGGGGAAATAGTCGTAGACCATTTCCGTATCCTCGCGGATACGCCGCTTGCTGCGTCGAAAAAAAGCGCCCATATCCAAATTTTCCGCAACACTGAGCCGGGGGAAGATGCGCCGTCCTTCCGGCACCTGGCACAAGCCCATCCGCGGCAACTTATCCGCGTTGATCCTGGTGATATCCCGCCCTTGATACCAGACGGTCCCTTGACTGGCGCGAACAATGCCGCAAATGGTCATCAGCGTGGTGGACTTGCCCGCGCCGTTGGCTCCAATAATGGAAACGACCTCCCCTTCCCGCACGGAAAGGGAAATACCCTTAAGCGCCTGAATCCGTCCGTAATGTGCGGCCACTTCCTTGAGTTCAAGAATGGTTTCCCCGGCCATGCCTATTCTTCCTCCTCTCCACGTTTGCCCATGCGCTTGGCCGGAATCAGGCCCGCGGGTCGGACCAGCATCATGAATGTCATGGCGCCGCCAAAGGCGAGCATGCGGTACATCTGGAATTCACGGAACACCTCGGGCAGTGCGATGATGGCGAACGCGCCAAGGATAATGCCGGGGATGGATCCCATGCCGCCGAGCACCACGATGGAAAGCACCAATGCCGACTCAAGAAAGGTGAAGCTCTCCGGGGCGACAAACCCCATGCGCGCCGCAAAGAACGCGCCGGCCAGCCCGCCGAATACCGCGCCCATGGCATAGGCCATCAGCTTGAAGGCAAAGGTGTTCACCCCCATGAGTTCGGCCGCGGTCTCATCCTCGCGAATGGCCTCCCAGGCCCGCCCGATACGGGAGAAATTCAAACGGTTCACCGCGATGATAACCACAATGGCCATGAAAAAGACCACGTAATACAGATCGCCCAGACTGCGAAGCGCCAGCTGCTCGATATGGAAGCCCCCCTCGAACACGGGCATGGGAATGGTCAACGGTTTGGCCATGACACCATTGGGTCCGTTGGTCAGACTCATCCAGTTGTTGAGGATGATCCGCACGATTTCCCCGAATCCCAACGTGACAATGGCCAGATAATCCCCGCGCATGCGCAGGGTGGGATACCCGATGATGCAGCCCGCGATCATGGCGAAGAATCCGGCCACGGGCAGCGCCAGCCAAAAACATACCCCGTAGTGCAGGGAGAGCAGCGCGTAGGTATAGGCGCCCACGCCGTAAAACGCGATAAACCCGAGGTCCAGCAAGCCGCACAGACCGATGACGATGTTCAGCCCCAGCCCCAGACAGATGTAAACGAGCACCTGGATAAGGATGTCGTGTACCCGGCGCTCCGTAAACTGGGGAATAAAAAAGAATACGGCGGCGATGAGCAGGAACCAGACCCAGGTGGGAACCCGGCTCAAGCGGCACCCAACGACCTCACGCCCGGACTCCAGCATCTGAAAGGGTTTGTTCAGCCAGCCCGCCTGTTTGATCTGGTAGAGGACGAAAATGATGGTGATCACCACGGCGATGGGGGACCAGGCCGCAAAACTACGCCAAAAGCCGAGCGTGCCGTCGGGCCGGATGTCCAACAACGGCCATAGCAGGGCAAACAACCAGACCAGGGCCACCAAAAAGTAGAGAAGCTGTTTCCTAAACCCTTGTGTCATCAACATTCTCTCCCATGATGCCGGTGGGTCGGAAGTACAGAACCGCAATGAGGATGATGAAGGCGCACACGTCCTTATATTCTCCGCCATACGGGATGTACGCTGCGGCCATGATCTCCACCATGCCGATGATGAAGCCGCCGAGCATGGCGCCGGTGATGTTGCCGATGCCGCCCAGCACAGCCGCGGCAAAGGCTTTGATTCCCGGCACGAACCCCATTTCAAAACGCACCGAGCCATAATAGAAGCCCACCATGATGCCTGCGGCCGCGGCAAGCCCCGCGCCGATGGCAAAGGTCAGGCTGATGACCCGGTTGGAGTTGATGCCCACCAGGGCGGACATGACCTTGTCCTGCGCTGTAGCGCGCATAGCCCGGCCCACGCGGGTCTTGAAAACCAAAAAGTTCAACGCCACGAGCAGTCCGGCAGTAAGCGCCAGGATGAGAATCTGCATGTAATTTACGATGACCCCGCCCACCTCGAACGGTGCGCCGAAAATCCCCCCGGGGTAAGCTTTGTCGTACACGCCCTGGGTAAGCATGAGGGCGTTCTGCAAAAAGATGGACATGCCCAGCGCCGAAAGCAACACGGACAGTCGGGAAGAATGACGCAACGGCTTATAGGCCACTTTTTCGACGGCCATGGCCAGCATGGCGCAATACACCATGGACAGCACAAGGGAAAACCCAATGCACAGCCAGGGGTGGGTGTCCATGTATCCGGCTCCCGCCATGTAACTGAGCAGGATCACGCCCATATAACCGCCTGCGGCGAAGAACTCGCCATGCGCGAAGTTAATGAGCTGAATGATGCCGTAGACCATGGTGTATCCCAAGGCGATGAGGGCATACAGTCCGCCGAGTGTCAGGCCGTTCAGCATCTGCTGGGCGAAGAAGGTGAATGCATTATCCATAGGAACTCGCAGATCAGGGAGCCCGAAGGCTCCCTGTGGTTCGTCGTTGTTTATTTCAGACTAGAAAGGCTCGCCGGTACGCGGATTCCAGAAGGGTACGAGCTTCCCTTCCATCACCTTGAAGACCACATAGTCAGAACCGGAATCTCCATTGGGCTGGAACTTCACTCGCTTGGAGGCGCCCTGGAAGTCCAGTTCCAGCATGGCGGCACGCACCTTGGCCGGATCAGTGGAACCGGCGGCGCGGATGGCATTGAACAGACACATGGCCGAGTCATATGCATAGGCGGAGTAGGCACCGACCTTGCCGTACTCGGCATTGGCTTCCTGGAAGACCTTATAGGTGTCCGTGGTGGTATCGGTATACCCGAAGGTCAGGCAGGCACCTTCGGCCGCTTCCTTGGCGATTTCAATAAGCTGCGGATGGAAAACCGCATCCTGGCCCATGCACTGGGCTTCGATGCCCATACGCTTGGCCTGCAGGAGCATGAGCGCCCCCGTAGCCGAGTTCTGGAGCGAAATGTAGAACACGTCCGGATTGGCCTGACGCACCTTGGTAAGCACCGCGGAATAGTCCTTGTCGCCCTGGTTTACGTGATCGTGAGCCAGCACCTCAATGCCGACCTTTTCGCAATTCATGGCCACTTCATCGGCCAAGCCCTGGGAGTAGGTCGTCTTGTCATCAACGATGAAGATGGTTTTGGCTTCCAGATAATCGGTCATGAACTTGACCGCGGCGGGAGCCTGGTGGTCGTCACGCCCGCAGATGCGGAACATATGCTGCAGGCCGCGCTCCGTGACCTTGGGGCTGGTGGAGCCGGGAGTGACGGTGAAGATGCCTTCCGGATCCAGAGTCGCCGAGGCCGGAATGGTGGAGCTGGAGCAGTACGCCCCCACAACGCCGACCACTTCCTCGGAAATGAGCTTGTTGGCGGCGGCCACGGCCTGTTTAGGATCGCAGGCGGTGTCCTCGGCGAAGAGGACGATATCGCTGAAGCCTTCAAGTCCGCCCTGGGCCTTGATCACGTCGATGGCCGCCCGCACGCCGTTGGCGATGTCGTTGCCGTCGGCAGAGTACGGTCCGGTCAGGGGGCTGATGGAGCCGATTTTGAGCACGGGCAGGGCTTCTTCGGCCTGACCAGCGGAAGCGGCCTCGTCAGCCTTTTTTTCCTCGCCGCCGCAGCCTGCCAGCAGCAGACCCAGCAGCAGAACACCGAGGAACGCCATAAGCGAAAACCGTTTCATCAGTACTACCTCCTCATGATTGATTATTGGCCGAGATAGGCCTCAATGACCTTGGGATCACGCTGCACCTCTTCGGGCCGCCCCTTGGCAATGAGCTGTCCATAGTCCATGACCACCACGCGGTGACACACACCCATAACAACCTTCATGTCGTGTTCCACCAGCAGGACATTGATGCCCTGCGCGGCGATACGCTCAATGACGCGCATGAGTTCCGCGCTTTCCACGGGGTTCAGCCCGGCAGCGGGTTCATCCAACAAAATTGTTTGGGGGTGGGACGCCAACGCCCGGGCGATCTCCAGGTGGCGCTGACGGCCATACGGAAGATTGCGCGCGGCTTCGTCCGCCTTGTCCTCCATGCCCATGAAACGCAACGCTTCCATGGCGCGCTCATGGGTCCGGCTTTCCTCGCGACGCTGCGCCGGGGTGCGGAACACCGCTCCAAGCACGCTGCCCGCCGTCCGGCAGTGCTGGGCAACCATGCAGTTCTCCACCGCGGTCATGGCGGTGAAGAGCCGGATGTTCTGGAAGGTTCGGGCAATGCCCGCCTTTAAAATCTGGTGGGGTCGCTTTCCGAGCAGGCTTCTCCCGTCATAGGAGACCCGGCCCGAAGAAGGCCGATACACGCCGGTGATGACGTTGAATATGGTTGTTTTGCCCGCCCCGTTGGGACCGATAAGGCCGAGAATCTCGCCGCCGCCGAGTTCAAAAGAGACCTTGGACAATGCCTGCACGCCGCCGAAATGGATGCTTACGTCGTCGAGTTTGAGAGTAGCCATAGTGTTTGTTGTATAAACACAATCGAGAAACATTCCAAGCATTTTTTTGGAAAACAGTGAGTTGTTTCGAATTTTGGTCTTGACTTTGCTATTTTTTTAGAATTAAATTCTGTTCATTGCTTAATTCTCCGAACTTTCGACGATCCAAAGCCTTTTTGCACGAACTTTACATTATTGAAAATTAAACATAGGCTGAATTTTATTCTCCATAGACAAGGCAAAAAAGAATGATCGACAACGCGAACAAAAAAATCTTGAACATTCTCCAGAAAAATGCCCGCACCACTAATGCCGACATAGCCCGTCAGATCGGCAAGGCTCCGTCCGCCATCCTGGAACGCATCCGAAAGCTGGAAGCGAACGGCGTTATTCAAGGTTATGAGGCCCGAGTGGCCCCCCTCGCCGCAGGGCTGGGACTCACTTCCTTTACCCTGGTCAGCGTGGAAGAAGAAGTGGGATCCACCTCCACCGGGGAACTGCTCGCCTCCATCCCCGGCGTTCTCGAAGTCCACTACTGCGCCGGGCAGGATTCCTATCTTGTCAAAATTCGGGTGCAGGACACGGAACGCCTGGCTGAAATGCTCGCCAAAATCGGGCGCATCCCCACCGTAAAGAACACCAAGTCGACCATCGTGCTCCGCACGGTCAAGGAAAGCAGCAATCTGCCCATCGACGAAGAATAACCCAACCACACAGGAGGTCCGCACATGAACCGATCCGCTCAGGAAACCAGCATCAGGGACACCGGCAGAGCATTTTTCGAAAGCATCCGGGGAGAAGCGCCCTCGGTCTTTAACAAAGGATTCTGGACCGGCAAGGTCATGGATTGGGCCATGAAGAATGAGGACTTCAAAGTCCAGCTCTTCCGCTTTGTGGACGTGCTGCCCTACCTGAACACCACGGACAACCTCACCCGGCACATCGAGGAATATTTCAGCGGAGAGGATGCGGAAATTCCGTCCGTCCTCAAATGGGGTGCCGGGAAATCCACCGGCATCATCGGTAACCTGGCCGGCAAGGTCATGGGCAAGGCCATCCGCTCCAACATCGAAGGAATGGCCCGGCAATTCATCGTGGGCCAAAACACAAAAGAAGCCCTCAAGGGCATGAAAAAACTTCGCAAGGACGGATTCGCCTTCACGGTGGATCTGCTGGGCGAAGCAACGGTATCCGAAGAAGAATCCGAAGCGTACATGAACGGCTATCTGGAGCTGCTGGATGCCGTGGCCGGTGAGCAAGCCTCCTGGGCCGCCCTGGGCGGAAACGGCGACCTGGACTGGGGATATGCCCCCAAGGTCAACGTGTCCGTAAAACCCTCGGCCCTCTATTCCCAGTCCAAACCCGTGGATGTGGAAGGCTCGGTCCAGGGCATACTGGCCCGGCTCAAACCCATCTACCGCAAAGTCCGGGAGATGAATGGCTTCCTGTGCATCGACATGGAAGCCCTCAAATACAAGGAAATGACCCTGGAGTTGTTCAAGCGGCTGCGCGAGGATCCCGAATTCGTGGACTATCCGCACCTCTCCATCGTGCTCCAGGCCTACCTGAAGGACACGGACAAAGATCTGGATGAACTGATCGCCTGGGTACGGGAAAAGAACCTGCCCATCGGCATCCGGCTGGTCAAGGGCGCCTACTGGGACGAGGAAACCGTCATTGCCCTGCAAAGCGGCTGGCCCGTACCCGTGTGGACCAACAAGGCCGAATCGGACATGTCCTATGAACGCAACTCCAAAAAAATTCTGGAAAACAGCGACCTGATTTACTTCCAATGTGGTTCCCACAACGTGCGCACCATCAGCTATGTCTTTGAAACCGCCAAAGCACTGGACGTCCCCGAAGACCGCTACGAATTTCAGGTTCTCTACGGCATGGCGGAACCCGTCCGCAAAGGTCTGCAAAACGTTGCC
Source organism: Paucidesulfovibrio gracilis DSM 16080 (assembly GCF_900167125.1). Classification (NCBI taxonomy): domain Bacteria; kingdom Pseudomonadati; phylum Thermodesulfobacteriota; class Desulfovibrionia; order Desulfovibrionales; family Desulfovibrionaceae; genus Paucidesulfovibrio; species Paucidesulfovibrio gracilis. Next base: position 413,637 of record NZ_FUYC01000002.1, on the reverse strand, counting down.
AAGCGCGTGCGCCTGTACTGCCCCTACGGAGAATTGATCCCGGGCATGGCCTACCTGGTCCGGCGGCTGCTGGAAAATACGGCCAATGAATCCTTCCTTCGTCAGTCCTTTGCCGAAGGCGAAGAAGTGGACCGGCTCATGGAAAATCCCGAGGAAACGCTCAAACGGGAACTGGCCGCGAAATGCGCTCCCGAGGAAACGGACAGCAAAGGTCTGGACGCTCCCTTCCGCAATGATGAACTCATTGACTTCACCATTCCGGGCAACCGCCACGCCTTCCCCGAGGCCATCGCTACGGTGCGCGCCGCCAAGGGCAAAACATACCCCTTGTGCATCGGCGGCAAGGACGTGGAAACCGAAAAATTCATCCAATCGAGCAACCCAGCGGATCCCGATGAAGTGCTGGGCCGCATCTGCCAGGCCGGGCAGGGGGAAATAGATCAGGCCATCGCGGCTGCGGAATCGGCCCTCCCCGCCTGGCGGGACACCGAACCCAGGGAACGTGCCGAAGTGATCCTGCGGGCCGCCGCCATCATGCGTAGACGCCAGTTCGAGCTTTCCGCCTGGCAGGTACTGGAAGTCGGCAAGCAGTGGGATCAGGCCTTCCACGACGTGGGCGAGGCCATCGACTTCATGGAATATTACGCCCGCGACATGGTTCGCCTGGGCAAGCCGCGCCGCATGGGACGCGCACCCGGCGAACACAACCAGCTCTTTTATCAGGCCAAGGGCATTGCCGCGGTCATCTCTCCGTGGAACTTCCCCCTGGCCATTTCAACGGGCATGGTTTCCGCCAACATCGTGGTGGGCAACCCCGTGATCTACAAACCCTCCAACCTCGCTCCCATCATCGGCTACGGGTTGGTGGAAATCTTCCGCGAAGCAGGGCTGCCCGACGGCGTGTTCAACTACTGCCCCGGCTCCAGCCGCGACATGGGCGATTACCTCGTGGAACACCCCAAGGTGGCGGTGATCTCCTTCACCGGTTCCGAGGCCGTGGGCCTGCGAATTCAGGAAAAGGCGGCCAAGGTGCAGCCCGGTCAGACCCATTGTAAACGCGTGGTGGCGGAGATGGGCGGCAAAAACGCCATCATCGTGGACGACGACGCGGATCTTGATCTGGCCGTACTCCACATCCTCTATTCCGCATTCGGCTTCCAGGGACAAAAATGCTCGGCCTGCTCCCGGGTCATCGTTGTGGAGGACATTTACGACCGCTTCATCGAACGGCTCACCAAAGCGGCGGAATGCATCAAAATCGGTCCGTCCGAAGACCCCGCCAACTACATGGGTCCGGTGGTGGACGCCTCCGCCCAACAGAAAATACTGGAATACATTGATTTGGCGGCCAAGGAAGGCACCATCCTGGTCAAACGAAGCGTGCCGGAAAAAGGCTGCTATGTACCGTTGACCATTGTCACGGACATTGAACCGCAACATCGCATCGCGCAGGAAGAAATCTTCGGGCCGGTGCTGGCAGTCATGCGCGCCAAGGACTTTGACCAGGCCATTGATTGGGCCAACGCCACACGCTTCGCGCTCACAGGCGGCGTATTCTCCCGCAGCCCCAAACATCTGGACCAGGCGCGCCGCGAGTTCCGAGTGGGCAACCTCTACCTGAACAGGAACAATACCGGTGCGTTGGTGGAACGCCAACCCTTTGGCGGATTCAAGATGTCCGGCGTCGGCTCCAAAACCGGTGGCCCGGATTATCTGATCCAGCTCATGGACCCGCGATGCGTTACGGAAAACACCATGCGCCGCGGCTTCACGCCCATTGAGGAAGGCGAAATGTGGGTCTAGCCCGACGCTGATCCCAAACCGGCGGCCATCCGCCGATATCAATAAAAACGCCCGGCCGGTAATCCGACCGGGCGTTTTTCAGGCCAAGACATGACTCCGGCATCGACACCACCCAACACTGAAACGCTATGCAGAATGCAGCAGCACAACCGCGACAGAAGGAAACGTCAAGCTCTGGCGGCCCCCATACGTTGCAGAATCAATCCCGCCACAATCAAAGCCAGTCCTACAAATGTTGACGGAAAAATTTCTTCCCCCAACAAAAAATGAATGAACACTAAGGAAAGGAACGGGGCCAGAAAAATCAGATTGCCCACCTTGGCCGTGGTTTCCGAAAGACGCAGTGCCGTGAGCCAGAGCACAAACGAAATGCCCATCTCAAAAGCGCCAATATACGCGGCCCATACCAATCCGCCCGAATCCCGCACCACTATTCCATCGGTACACACACACCACAAGGTCACCAACGGCAAACTCGCCACAAAGCAGGTAAACAGTGCAGCCACAGGTTCCCTGTCCTCTTTGGTGTTGCCGATCCAATACAGCGACCATACCACCGTGGACAGCAGGGCCAGGCCCACGCCGAGAGGGTTGGTGAATTCCATTGTAAAGGGATTGCCGCGCGTGGAGATGACCACCACCCCGCTATAGCTTACCAGGGCGGCCAGCATGTCATGACGGGAGACCCGTTGCCCCAGAAGAGGAATGGACAACAGCGTCAGAGTAATGGCCCATGTGTAATTTAACGGCTGGGCCTCCTGGGCGGGAAGCAACGTATAGGTCTCGAACAAAATAAGATAATATAAAAACGGACTGAGGACACCCAAAAGCAGGGACCGCAGCCATTCACGGGGCGTACAGCGCAGGGCGTCGGTCAGCCGTCCCTGAAGCGCCAAAAGCCCACCCAGCAACAACGTGGAAAACACGCTGGAGTACCATAGCAGCTGGACAGGTTCCATGGCCCGCAGTCCCAGTTTGAATGCTGTGGCCACTGTGGACCAAAGCAGCACCGTCACCAGGCCGTAGGCGTACGCTTTGTGTTGTTGTTTCATGATTCCTCCGGGCGGCAATCTACGCCATCCCGATGACAGCGCAAGCCGAATTTTCACGTTCCTCAATGCGGGTACCCGCCCGCATCTCAATGGGAGAAACCTGTTTTCATTATTGTTGCTTTTTGGTAACAGAAGAAGACTTAAGCGCCATTGGAGCGCGAACAAAGCACTACGGGGTAACGCTCAGGATGGGCGTGCCCCCTGTTTTATGGATTGGAGAGGCTTTTTTTCACATTCTCTTGGAGGTTAGGAGATGAAACGTTTGATCCTGGTCCTCGCTCTGGCGTTCGGCCTGCTTATCGCAGGTTGCGGCGGCGAGGAAAAAAAGGCTGAAGAAACCAAGGCGCCCGAACAGGCTGCCGAGCAGACCGCGGAACAGGCTGCCGAGCCAGCCGCCGAAACCGAAGCCAAAGTGCTGCGCGTGGCCATGGCCGCCGACCCGGTTTCCCTGGACCCCCATGTCCAGCTTTCCGGCGGTATGCTGCAGTATTCCCACATGGTCTTTGATCCGCTGGTCCGCTGGGCCCAGGACGGCTCCATCGAGCCTCGCCTCGCCTACAAGTGGGAACAGATCGATGATACCACCATGCGCTTCTTCCTGCATGAAGGCGTCAAGTTCCACTCCGGCAACGATTTCACCGCCAAGGACGTGGTCTGGACTCTGGACCGTCTGAAGAAGTCCCAGGACTTCAAGGGACTGTTCGAGCCGTTTGAAAAGGCCGTGGCCGTGGATGACTACACCGTGGACATCATGACCAAGGAGCCTTACGGCCTGCTGCTCTCCATGGCGACCTACATCTTCCCCATGGACAGCGAATTTTACACCGGCACCGACGAAAAGGGCCAGCCCAAGGATGCCATCGTCAAGACCGACTACTCCTTTGCCAACGTAAACGAGTCCGGCACCGGTCCCTTCACTGTGGTCAAGCGTGAACAGGGTGTGCGTACCGAGTTCGCCCGCTTCGCTGACTACTGGGACGAGAACACCGGCAACGTGGACGAGATCGTCCTGACCCCGATCCCCAATGACGCCTCCCGCGTGGCCGCCCTGCTCTCCGGCGACGTGGACTTCGTCATGCCCGTTCCTCCCCAGGATCTGGAGCGCGTCGAAAGCAGCGACAACCTGCAGCTCATCATCATGGGCGGTTCCCGCGTCATCACCCTGCAGATGAACGGTGAGCGCAACCCGGCTCTGGCCGACCGCAAGGTCCGTCAGGCCATCGTTTACGCCGTGAACAACCAGGGCATCGTGGATACCATCATGAAGGGCTTCGCCACCGTGGCTTCCCAGCAGGCGCCCGAAGGCTTCGCCGGCTACGTTGCCGAGCTGACGCCCCGCTACGACCTGGAAAAAGCCAAGCAGCTCATGGCCGAGTCCAACTACCCGGACGGCTTCGAGTGCACCATGATCGCCCCGAACAACCGGTACGTGAAGGACGAAAAGATCGCCGAGGCCGTGGTTTCCATGCTCTCCAAGATCGGCATCAAGGTCAGCCTGAAGACCATGCCCAAGGCCCAGTACTGGGATGAGTTCGACGCCCAGGTGGCCGACATCCAGATGATCGGCTGGCACCCCGACACCGAGGACTCCGCCAACTACACCGAGTTCCTGCTCATGTGCCGCAACCTGGAAACCGGCTACGGCCAGTACAACTCCGGTTCCTACTGCAACCCGGAAGTGGACGCCCTGATCCTCGCCTCGCAGACCGAAACGGACCTTGCCAAACGGAGCGAAATGTTGCAGGACGTCGAACGACTCCTGTACGAAGATGCCGCGTTTGTACCCCTGCACTGGCAGAACCTGTCCTGGGCTTCCAAAAAGGGTATGAATACCGCGGAGATCGTCAACGTCCAAAACTTCCCCTACTTCGGAGACCTCGTCCTCGAGTAAGCGGAACCTTTGGCAAGACACCCAAACGATAACAGCAAGGGGGACCATTTCGGTCCCCCTTCATGGCAAAAGCGACGGAAAAAATGGTAGCGTTTATCATCAGGCGTATTCTTCAGGGAATGATGGTCATGGTCATCATCGCCCTGATCGGATTCGCCATCAAACAAAGCTTCGGCGATCCGGTTCGCGAAATCACCGGTATTTCGGTTTCTGCCGAGGAGCGCGAAGCACTGCGTGAGGAACTCGGCCTGAACGACCCCTTCATGGTCCAGTTCGGACGGTTTCTCTACGACGCAGCCCACGGTGACCTCGGGCAGTCCTTCTTCTACAAAAAGCCCGCCATGGAAGTCATCATCTCCAAGGCTCCGGCCACATTGGAACTTGTTTTCTGCAGCGCCATTCTCATCGTGCTGCTCTCAGTGCCGCTCGGCATCTACTGTGCGATACGACCCAAACACTTATTCGCAAAATTCGTCATGGGCGCATCAACGGTTGGTGTCTCCATCCCGGTCTTCCTGACCGCCATCATGCTTATCTACATCTTTTCCATCGAGCTGCACTGGCTCCCCTCCTTCGGACGCGGAGAAACCGTCAACCTCGGCGGCTGGCAGACCGGCCTGCTCACCTGGGACGGAATCAAACACCTGATCATGCCCACCGTGGCCCTCTCTTCCATCATGCTGCCGCTGTTCATCCGCCTGATCCGCTCCGAGATGATGGAAGTGTTGGAAAACGAATACATCAAGTACGCCTGGGCCAAGGGACTTCCCCCGCTGCGCGTCTGGATCGTGCATGCCTTTCGCAACACCCTGCTTCCGGTCATCACCGTAGGCGGCGTGCAGCTCGGCATCATGATCGCCTTCACCATCCTCACGGAAACGGTTTTTTCCTGGCAGGGCATGGGATCCATGTTCATCCAGGCCGTGGAACGCGCCGACTCCTCGCTCATGGTGGCCTATCTCGTGGTCGTGGGCTTCATCTTCGTCGTCGTGAATACCATCGTCGACATCATTTACGGTCTGGTAAACCCAACCGTGCGCATCACGGGGAGGAAATAACATGCAGACCAGAAGCAGATGGCGCCGATTCCGCGAGTCCTACTTCCTGCACGACTTCCTGCATGACAAAATTGCTGTTACCAGCTTCGTCGTGTTCGCAATCCTGCTGATTCTCGGATTGGGCGCACCTCTTTTCTCCTCGTCCAACCCTTATGATCCTTCAACCTACGATCTGCTCAACGCAGAACAGGCTCCCGCCTTCATGGAAGAGGGGCAAAATCAATTCCCGCTGGGAACCGACGCCCAGGGCCGCGACATGTATTCCACCATGCTCTACGGCATGCGCGTGTCCTTGATCATCGGATTCGGGGCCGTGGCCATGCAGGCCATCATCGGCATCGTGGTGGGACTTATGTCCGGATACTTCGGCGGCCGCATTGATTCGGCGCTCATGCGCCTAGCGGATGTGCAGCTCTCCTTTTCCTCGTATATGGTTGCCATCTTCATATCCGCCATCTTCCAAGCCGCCTTTGGCGTGGCCATGTATGAAAAAATAGCCATTCCACTTCTGATTCTCGTGATCGGCTTCGCAGAGTGGCCACAGTACGCCCGAACCGTGCGCGCCTCGGTCCTGGCGGAAAAGAAAAAAGAATACGTGGAGGCCGCACGCGTTATCGGCCTTTCCAAACGGCGCATCATGTTCCGGCACATCCTGCCCAATACGCTCTCCCCCGTGTTCGTCATCTCCACCATCCAGGTGGCCAACGCGATCATGAGCGAAGCGGCCCTCTCCTTCGTGGGCCTGGGCATGCCCGTGACCATGCCGTCCCTCGGCTCACTCATCAACGTGGGCTTCGAATACATCTTCAGCGGCTCGTGGTGGATCACGCTCTTCCCCGGAATCGTGCTCGTTGTGCTGGTGCTGGTCATCAACCTGCTTGGCGACTGGCTCCGCGACTACCTGAACCCCAAACTCTACAAGGGGTAACCCATGCAGCCGTTGCTTCAAGTTCAAAACCTCTGCGTGGAGTTTGCCATGCGCAACCAAGTCCTGCGGGCATTGCGCGATGTAAGCTTCACGGTCGGCAAAGGCGAACGCGTCGGACTCGTGGGTGAATCCGGCGCTGGGAAGACCCTCACCGGCTTTTCCATCCTGAATCTGATCAGCAAACCCGGATACATCTCCGGCGGATCCATCCTTTTTGAAGGAAACGACCTCGCCGATCTGACCATTGAACAGATCCGCGACATCCGGGGCAACCGCATCTCCATGATCTTCCAGGATCCCATGATGACCCTCAACCCAGTGCTGACCATCCGCACCCAGATGGTGGAAACCATTCTCGCGCACAAAAACGTCAGCGAAAAGCAGGCCGAGGAAATCGCCCTGGACAAACTGCGCCGGGTCTACATTCCATCGCCGGAAAAACGCCTGAATCAATACCCCCACGAATTTTCCGGGGGCATGCGCCAGCGTATCGTCATCGCCATTTCCCTGCTCACGGACCCGGGGCTGATCATCGCGGATGAACCGACCACGGCCCTGGACGTGACCATTCAGGCCGAAATCATGGACCTGCTTTTGGAATTGTGCCGGGACGATGACATGGGGCTTTTGCTGATTACCCACGACCTGGCCGTCGTCAGCGAAGTGACCCAAAAAATCGCGGTCATGTACGCGGGGCGCATCGTGGAAATGGGCGAAACCCGCAGCGTGGTGGACTCTCCCGAGCACCCCTACACCAAGGGACTCATCGCAGCACTTCCCCAAAGCTGTGAAAAAGGGCAACGCCTGCTCCAAATTCCGGGCATCATGCCGTCCCTGGCGAATCTGCCTTCGGGCTGTTCCTTCCACCCCCGGTGCGAACTCTGCCAGGACATCTGCAAGCACGAAGTGCCCGTGCTCGAAACCAAGGCCTCCGGACGACAGGTGGCCTGCTTCATGGTGAAATGACATGGCTGAACACACCGACACCACCCCCCTGCTGCAAGTCAGGGACGTAACCAAACACTTTGATATCTCCGGCGGTCTGCTGGACCAACTGCAATGGTCGAAAGGCAAAATCAAGCGGGTTCGTACCGTGGTCAAAGCCGTCAACGGCGTGACCTTCCGCATCCTTCCCGGTGAAACGCTCTCCGTGGTCGGCGAATCCGGCTGCGGCAAGTCCACTCTGGGACGGGCCGTAATGCGCATCCACCGGCCCACCTCGGGCGAGGTAATCTACCGCGGCACCCGTGTGGACAATCTGTCCAGTCACGATATCAAACCCTATCGCCGCAAAATGCAGATGGTCTTCCAGGATCCATACGCCTCCCTGAATCCGCGCATGACGGTTCGACAGATTCTTGAGGAGCCTGTTCGCTTCCACAATCCGGGCATGAGCCGGGATGAAGTGAAGGATCACGTCTTCCAGACGCTGGAACAAGTCGGCCTGGATCCGGACTGGAACAACCAGTTCCCGCACGAATTCTCGGGTGGCCAGCGCCAGCGCATCTCCATTGCCCGCGCCCTGGTCCTCGACCCGGAATTCATCGTTGCCGACGAACCCATCGCCGCGCTGGACGTTTCCATCCAGGCACAGATTCTGAACCTGCTTATGGACATGCAGGAAAAACGGAACTTGACCTATCTGTTCATCAGCCACGACCTTTCCGTGGTGGAACACATCTCCACCCGTGTGGCCGTAATGTACCTCGGCCACCTCTGCGAAGTGGCACCCGTCAAGGAAATCTTCAATAACCCGAGACATCCGTATACCCAGGCACTGCTTTCGGCCATCCCCCGACTGGGGGGGGAAAAGCAGGCGCACATCCGGTTGGGCGGCGACGTACCCACCCCCATCAACCTGCCTTCGGGCTGTGTTTTTCATGGCCGTTGCCGCTTCGCCAACGAGCGGTGTCGCCGGGAAATGCCGCCCATTGTGGAGCACTCCTCCGGGGGACGCGTGGCGTGCCACGCCGTGGAAGAAAAACGTATCTAACACGTCATTCTTCTTCCAATGCAAACAAAAGGCGATCCTTCCCGGGATCGCCTTTTGTTGTGTACGCAGCGGCAGAATGCCGTCAGCCTGTGAATAAACACCGTTACGCCGCACTCAGGCCCGGCATTGCATTGTTCCAGCCCCTCCCGCCCTGCAACCGAATACGGTCAGGGAAGCTGAAACTGTTTCATGGCTTTTTCCAGCATCGCTCCATCGCCGCGTTCTTTCTGCCAGATGCCCGTAACCACGTACATACGGTCCCTGTCATTTTGCAGCAGCATGGTCTGCCGCACCTGGAACGGCTTCCCTTCGTATTCAAAATCACCGAGATAGCCGCAACGAACCCTGCCATCTTCACGACGATACAGCGGTGCTCCCTGCATGACACAGGGTTCCTGCAATCCCATCACCTCACCCACGGATTCCATCCCCTGCCGCGCCAACTGTCCGCAAACATCGCGGGAAACCGTACTCACATCCTCACGTGGAAAATCCTGCACCACCAGATTGATGGTCCCAGCCATAGATTGTTCAGCGTTCACCCAGTTTTCCACGATGCCGGAAGCTTCTCCGGATTCCACCCGCTCGTATCCCTTCGGAAAAAAGAACGTGTACTCCTGAGAATGCACCGCGTCCAGGCCGTTGGGCGCGGTAAACCATTGTGTAAGGGAATCCATTACGGAGGTGGAATCCGAATCGTCCACCGGAGCCGGTTCCTGCCCCCGGGGCTTTCCGGTCGAAACATTCAACGACCCCGAAGACGAGGCAACGGCCGCATCCGTCGAAGCATTCCCGCCCTTGGCCAGTGTCCCGGCGGCTCCCGGCTCCAGCAGTGCCTTGGCTCGACGCCGCTCATCGGCCGACATGGCAGCCCACAACGCATCGGCACGCGTTGCAGCGGCATCGTTGCCCGTGGCCAGCCGATACCATCGCCAGGCCTCCACAACGTTGCGATCTACCCCTTTTCCAAGGTCATATATGCGGGCCAGGGCAAAACAGGCCCGTTCGTCCCCCCCGCGGGCCAGTGGAGAAAACGCTCCTCTGGCGGCTTCAAAATTTCCCTTCTGGTATAGCTCCACCGCTTGATCGTATCCCGTTGCCCACGCGCCTGAAGTCGCACACAACAGCATCAGCACACTCAACACAAGACCACGCATCATACCTCTCCATACGCCCCGTCACCGCAACACGGCGATATCAGTTCGAACGTTCCAATGTGGCATTCCAAAACGCCGAATCCGGCGCACCCAACGGAAGTTCCAACTCCCGCATCGGCTCAATGCCCTTTGTATGGTAATACGCTCCGCCAGGAGTCCGCAATGCCCCGTTGGTCACAAACATGACCGACCCGTCGGACAATTCCACCATGGTCTGGGTTACCCCCTTCCCGAAGCTGGTCTGGCCCATGCTTGTGGCCCGGCCATTTTCCACCAATGCTGCGAGAAAAACCTCTGCCGCGCTTGCCGTAAGCGCGTCCTGCCACACGAACAGCGGCGCACTGTCCAAAGGTGCATTGGTTGCCGAGTACCTCTTGGTTCCACCTTGTGAACGAATATCCACAATGACGGTCCCTTGAGGCAAAAAGAAAGCGGCTGCATCCATGGCCGCAAAAAGGTCGCCGCCGGTGTTGCCGCGCAAATCCAAAACCCGGGGCTGATCCTTGGGGAGTCTTTGCAATATGTGTTGCAATTTTTCAGCAGTTTGCGACGAAAAACTATAGATTCGGATACGCGGCAGCGGACCGCTTTGATCCAGCGCCACTTCATTGAACTCCACCATACGCCGGGACAAAGTGTATCCACGCACTCCGCCGCCCGGCTTGCTTACGGTGATGCTCACACTACCACCGGGCCTGCCCCGAATCCATGAGCCGACCACCCGCACCGCCGTGCCGCGCACGGAACGACGCCCCACAAACGTAAGCACGTCCCCATAACGCACCCCGGCTTGATACGCTGGTCCCCCCGGAAACGGCAAACAGATGATGCGGCCATAAGGATCCGCAAAAATGTCCATGCCCACCCCGGCATACCCGCCTTGGCGGGCTTGTTTCCAAGCGGCGTATTCCTCCGGGGTCAGATAATCGGAAAAAGCGTCCAGCTGCTGCAAATATCCGCGAACAGCCTTACGGACCATGTCCTTGGGCTGCTCGGGATGGATGGATTGCTCCCGAATTTTGACCAGCGCTTCGTAAAACAGCAGCATGTCGTCATTGTCCACCCAGGAATCCTGGGCCAACACCGAAGCGGGAAACAGCAGGCCGACAAGTAACGTAAAAACGGCCAAGGCACGGCACGACACCGGGATGTTCCGGTTCGGCAACGGCATGGCATCCTCCGATCCCGGCCGACGCCGGGCAGCAACCCAATCCATGACAGAGAAGGGCAAGACCATGATGCTCTCGCCTCCCTCTCCACCAAATACGCAACAAAACGGCCCGCTAACCGGCCACAACCGCGCAAACCTTTTCCGTCCCAGCCTGCCGGTAACGCTTTGGACTCATTACACCCGGCAAATACTGGCGGCTTTACCACGTAGAGGGCAAGGCAACACCCTGGAACCCGTGCTCGACCTTCGATCGAACCGCCCCCACGTCAGCCCTTTGTAACCGCCAAAACAACCGGCACGGTCTCTGCGAGCATTACAACGTGCTGAGCGCCTCAGCCTCCTGCAGCAGGCGATCCATTTCCGCCTCTAGCCGCTTGACCTCCTCCTGCTTGGCCGCCAAATCCGGGGAAGTGGCCGCAGCGGAGCGGGCCTCGGTCAATCGGGATTGCAACGAGCGGGCCTGGGTATACAGCTCCCACTGCTCTTTCTTGGCTTCCTCGGTCTGCACCTTGGCCGAACGGATTCGCGTCTGGAGCGAAGCCAGTTGCTCATCCATCTGCACGGTCTTGGACACCAGCGCGTCCCGTTGCGCACGCATTTCCGCACTTTCCGCCTCTAAGGCAGCGGTGCGTTCCTCCTCGATACGTTGCTCTTCCTCCAGGGTCAGCTTGCGGGATTCCCGTTCATCAATGCGCTGCTGCGCCTTGTCCTCGCTCCACCCCCAAAGGCCGCCCTTGGTGGGATCCCCAGTGGTCTGGCAGCCCGTCGCGGCCACCAACCCCACCAGCAAAACCAGCCAGCCTATCCTGCGCATTCCAGCTCCCCCATGGGCGGAGGGACTCCGCCCGGACTTGCGTGTTCTCTTTCTGGACCAACCGTCCCGTTTCGTCCCTTGCTACACAGCCATACGACTGGACATGGACGCGAGCTGCTCGGTCTGCTCCTCCAGCTTGGCGATCTCGACCTTCAATTCCGCGATTTGCTCGTCAAGAGCCTGCGCCTGGTCCGTGGCACCAGAATCCTGGGCCTCGGCCAAAACGCGTTGCTGGTTTTCCAGCTCCCAATTGGCCTTACCAAGGGCTTCCTTGGCCTCGGCTAGCTTCTTATCCACCACTTCCTTTTCCGCCAGGAGCGTGTCCCGATCCGCCTTTTTACTGTCGTATTCAGCACGCAAGGTGGACGTCTGCGTATTCAACTCCGCAATCTCTGTCTGAAGCTGCGCGTTGTACTCCCGGGTTTCAGCGTTGGTCTGCTCCAGGCTGGCGACACAGGCATCCAGCCACTGTTCCTTTTCAGCGTATTCCTCTTTTTTATCGGCGACGTGTGTTCCATACGCATAGCCAGCGGCACCACCGGCAGCCGCACCAATGGCCGCGCCCCAGGCCGCGCTTTCCGCATCCCCACCGATGATGGCACCGAGAATGGCGCCCAGCACAGCACCGCCGGCAGCGCCCGTGGCCGCGCCTTCCTGCTGGGTTTGTCCCCGATCGGTCTTGGCGCACCCGCCCATGACGCTCAGGCCGCCGCCGAGCAGGGTCAACACCAATACCAGGCTAATGATTTTCTTCATCCCGACTCTCCTTGTTATTCGTCTTACAAACTACCCCACCCCGGCATCACTAGGGAGCGGCCAGGGCTTCCAATTGCCGACGCCATCCCACGGTATCGGCACGTTTGGTTTGGTCAAAGTCCTTATATTGCGCCCGCACCGTCTTGAGCACACGAACCTGGTCCGCGGCGCTGTGCTTGAGCAAAAATTCGGTGTAGCGTTCAAAAGCCTTGTCCACGGCCCAATCCGGGGTGGAAGCAAGACGCCGGAACGATTCCGAATACGTTCCCAACGCCGCGTCGATATTGCCCTGCACCTCGTCACGACGCGTTCCAAGTTTTTCCACCATGGCCGTGCGTCCGGCCTTTTCCGCACTCTCCAACAGCATGAGCACGGTGGGAAGCTTGCGCAGTTCGCGATACAGGAAAAATCCCTGCTCCGCGGCAATCTTGGCCCAGGCATACGCGGAATCCTCGTCCGCCTGACGACGAATCACGGCCATGTCTGCAAGAGATGCTTCAACAAAGCCAAGTTCACGGGACAACGCCTCACCGCCACCCAAACGGGCCACCTCCGCCTTGAGCCGTTGCAAATGTTCCATGGCCTCCTGGGACTTCACGTCCGCCTGAACGCTGGTGGGGCTGACGGAAACCGCGGCAGGCATGGCCGCGCCCTGGCCTTCGCGGTATTCTTCCCATGCGAATTCCAAATCCTTAAGCGTAGCCCGGTCCGTGTAAATAATCGACGACAACGTCAGCCGAAATCCCATGGTGGGCTTGGCATTGGGTTTGAATCCCTTGGCCTGGCTACCGATGTAGAACGGTTCCTCGGTACGAAGCGAGGAACGCAGCATAGCCTCCGCCGTGAGAAAATGCCCGCCCCGGGCCACGAAACCACCGGGACGCCCCTGATAATATTCAATCCGGTACAGCGACTGCGTCATCTCGGTCACATTGCCGAGCATGTCGTGCAGTCCCAGCACGTTGGGATCAAGAACGCCGGACGCCTTCAGCTTATTGTGCGAAGAACTGGGACCGGAAAACCACTCATATTTCGGCAAGACGTCATCATACGGTATTTTGCGGTCGAACTGATCCGGCCCGACCTCGGCTCCGCCCCGAGCCGCGAACTCCCATTCCGCTTCCGTGGGCAAACGGACAAATCCCGGCGACGGCCCGCTCATGGGAAGCTTGCCCTGGGCGTTCTCCATCAACCAACGGTTATAGCGATCCGCAAAGGTCAGCGCGTCGAAATACGTCACGCGGGTCATAGGCAGATTGGATTGCAGCAAGTCCTGACTGGCGCCGTCGGGCAGTCCCATCACGGTATAATATTGCCCTTCCGTGACTTCGTACTTGCCCATGTAGTAACACCAATCCTTGCGACCGCCCCGATCCACCAAAAAGGAACCGCCCAGGGCCACGGCCGTGGGATGCTCCCGAAACCCGCCCGAGGGATCGCCCATCTTGAACCGCCGCAAGGCAAAGGGACCGTCCCCCTGGTCCAGAAACACCGGACGAAAAACCATTTCCTCACCGCCGGGCATAGGCAGAACCATATCTCCCTGCGCAGGACGGGGGTTGTGCGCCCGGCACGGCCAGGCCACGGCCAGCATCGCCAGCACCAGCAAAAATCCCCAGACGGTCCGTGCCGCGCCGTCCCCAATGATCACACCAGGTCTGAACATCCGCATCACCTCTCCCTATTCGTCCCGAAGCGCTTCGGCCGGTTCAATGCGTGTGGCTCGCCAGGCCGCCACACTGCCCGCCAGCACCGCCACAAGCACGGTTCCGGCCAATGCCGAAGCAAGGTGCCATGGTTCCAGCCGACACAGACTTTCCTCAGCCTGCAAGTGGTCACGAAACAATGTATTGATGACCACGGCCAACATCTCAAAAAACCCAAAGGCCACGCCGAACCCCGCTGAAGCGATCAGTGAGCCTTGATAAATGGGAAACCGAAACAACGTTGGTCCGGACAGTCCCAGCAGCCGCAACACGGAAAGGTCACGCCGTTTGCGCTCCACCGAAGCATAGAGGCTGGCTGTCAGGGACGCCGCGCCACCAGCCAGGGCCACGCCCGCAATGAGCATAAAAATCAGGGTCAGGTAGCCGTCCAGTTCCATCACGTCGCGAATCCGCTCCGCCTCGGTGCTCACGGTAACACCCCGGCTTTCCAACTCACGTCGCAATCCGTCCACATGATCAATGGTTGCGGCATACAGTCGAAATCCGGCATACCCACGACGCTCCAGCGTGAATTCGCCGGACCGGGGTTCAAAGCCTACGTTTCGTTCCCCGAACAAATTCAAGACCCCGGCCAGCCGCACAGGAATCAACGCCCGGCCAGAAACCGGATTCGCCCCGGGTTGAACGTGGACGGGAAACTCCAAAACAGTGCCATCTTCCCGTTCCAGGCGTAGCCGCAACGGATCGGCGGCCTCTGGGCCTTCTTGTGCAGGAGCGTATTGTTCCGCCAATTCCGGGGGTAACAATACCTTGCGCCACATGGAAGCGGGCGCGTCTTCAGCAACACGATGCCAGCCGGGGTGCACCGCAACGCCCCAGGATTCCGCGTCCTCGGCGGTCATGGAAAAAGCGTCCAGTCCGAGGCGGGCCACTTCCCCGCCGTCCGGCGCCAACAACACGGCTTCCAAATCGCGTACGCCCGGGACCAGCACCGCGCCGCGCCCCCGCAGGGCATACTGCACGGCCAAAAGACTTTCCGCATCCACGGGCTTGGTGCGCGAGGACACCAGATACGCACTGCCAGAAGCGGCCGCTTTCCAGCCGACACGCTCGGCAAGGGCTTGCGGGTCCAATTCCTCTTTGCGCGTAAAGCCGGTGTTGTTCACCAGTCGGAATGAATCCACCCGTGGCAACGGTTCGCGTAGCAATACAACAAGATGATCATACACGGGATAGGCCAGAGCTTGCTCACCGGGCCAACCATATTCCGGTACAGCCTGCCCGTCCTTGAAGCGCTCCACCGCCTCCAGAAACGGCAGCGGAACATACATGGAACGCAGCATGGTGGCCCGGGCACGGGTCACGCCCGTTACGCGAAGCCGCACGTCCGCGGTTTCATAATCGGAACCCCGCAGCCGCTTGACCCGCACGGCCAGCATATCGCCCGGGCTGGCGCCCAGCTCCTCGGACGCGGAAGAAGAAAGCACGCACTCCATCTCCCCAGGAACCTCGGCGCCATTCTGCAACAACAAAGGGTCGCCCTGGTCCGTGGGCAAAATATCCAACGACAGACTTTCACCACCGGACACGAGCCGCGCATCCACCTGCGCGGAAATCTGCCGCGTGAACGGCACCACGAAGTCCACGTCCGGACGCCCGGCCATGGACTCGAACCAATCGCGTTCAAAACTGCGGGACACCATGGGCCGGATTTCCCGGTTGCGCGGATCCTCAATGAGCCGGTCCCGCATGATTTCAATGGTTCCGAATTTCAGTCCAAACAAAATCAGCAACGGAGAAAGGACCGCGGCCACGGCCATCACCAGGCAGACCGACAGAATCCACTCATGGAACAGGTCCGCCAGGGAAAGCCGGAGAACAATGCCGCGCGTCCGTCTCATGCCGCCCCCTTGTATTCCGCCAGGGTGGAAATCGTGCTGTTTTCGGCATCGCGCTGCACCTTGAAACCAAAAATCCGGTCCGCACCGGAACGGGCCAGCCCCAGATCGTGCGTGACCAACACCAAGGTCACCCCAAGATTTCTGGAAATGGTTTTAAACTGTTTTTGGATTTCTTTGGCCGTGAGCTTGTCCACAGCAGCGGTCGGCTCGTCAGCCAGCACAAAGGGCGGACGGTGCGCCAGGGCGCGGGCAATGGCCACCCGCTGGCGCTGGCCGCCGGAAAGATGCTGGGGTTTTTTACTCAATTGTTCGGCAATGCCCAAGGCTTTGGCCAGCGCGTCCACATGCTCGGCCCCGCGCATCCTGTTCAACCGACAGGGGAGCAGAATGTTTTCCCGGACCGAAAGAAAAGGAAGCAACCCGCCGCTCTGCAACACATAGCCAATGGAACGGCGGCGCACGTTGGCCATGTCCGGTTCACCCAAGTCCAGGATGCTGACCGGTCCGGCTTCCTGCTGTTTCCCGGACTGGGCGCGGAAAAAGAACTCCCGGGCCGAGGTGGGCCGTAACACCAATCCCAGCATGTCCAGCAACGTGGACTTGCCGCAGCCGGACGGTCCCACCACCGCGAGAAATTCCCCACGACGCACGGTGAAGTCCGGAATCCGCAATTCAAAGCGGAATCCGCCCTTTTCGCGTATTTTGCGCACATCGCGGAGTCGATACACCACGGCGGCGTCCTCGGATCGGGCCATATTCCTTCCCCTCTGCCCGTTTCGAAAACCTGCCCCGCATCCGGCCATACGACCGGACACGGGACGCGGTGTCCAACAATGTTACGGCAACAGCTCCAGGCTAATGGGGTAGACGTACTGGTCGGGATCGTCCCCCTTGTTCAGTTCCACCCAAAGGTCGGGGCTGTCGTGAATTTCCTGATACGTTTTGACCCGGGCATCCAACTGGTCCAGGAAAGCTTCCTGCCCGTCCACGCCCATGGCCTCCCAAAGCTCGTTGCTCATGTCCATAAGCTGGCTCTTGTACGGCAAGCCTTCCAGGAATTCGGGTACCAGCCCGGTATCCGCCAGCCGGGAAGCATTTTTGATCTTTTCGGGATCACGGGCCGCGGCCGCGGAAGTGGCCTGCAACGCATCAAAGAATTTTTCTGCGCTGATTTGGCCCCGCAACCCCGCCGCCATGATCTCGTCCAGCACGGTCTTAAGCGAATCCAGCTGATTCTTGGTGACCAGCAGTCGGACTTCCATGGATTGCATGGCCGGCGTGACCAAGTCCTTGTCCACTGCCCAGGCCACGATGTCGCGGGGAGCCTGGGCTCCGGTTTTGGTACCCACCCATTCCACAAGGGCGGCGCGCACCACCTGATCCAACACGTCGCCCTCCGGCGAGGCGTTCGCGGCCGGAGCCGTGTTTGTGGTTTCCGAACCAGCCGCAGGATCCGGCTCCAGACCGGCCATTTCTCCCCCGGCGGCCAGGGGAGCCACGTCGCCCTTCACCGCGCTGCTCATCAACCCCGTAATACGGGAGGCAACATCCATGGATACTTGGGTAAAGCCGTCCATGTCGTCGGAGAACACACTCCAATACGCGGACTGCCCGCCGGTTCCCTTGTTGCGCGAAAGCTGCTTGAACTGGCGCTCGGCCGCTTCGTGATACCGCTGCTTGGCCTTGGGGTTTTTGACGTGCACCGCAAAGATGTAGGCGGACTGTTCGTTGGCGAAATTGCGGATGGTCTGTTCGTCCTTGCCCGAGGCATTGAACTTGTGACCAAGCTCATGACCGGGCGCATCGCCCACCAGGATGACGAAACGAATGGCCCCCGGCGTCCACTGCGTCTGCTTGATGGCGTCAGCCATGCCGGAAAAGACGTCCTCGGCGTAATCCACGGAATCAACGGGCGTCACGTCCACACCGGCCAGGGTCTGCATGAACCCGGCGATATCCTGCAATGCGGGCGTATAGTTTTTCGTAGTGTATCCGATGCCGGGAATCTGATCCACGGGATCGCGGTATCCCCAGATGCCGAATCGCATTCCCTGGGCCACCTGGGTGTCCAGTGTGATCTGTTCTGAAACATCCCGCACCACCTGCATGGTGCGTTCGATGTAGGGTCGCATGGAAACCGTGGTGTCCATGACCCAGACGATATCAATCTTGAGATCCCGAAGGTCCGCGTCATCCACCTGCGTGGATCCGGTGGTGGCCTCCTGCAGATAGTCCTGGTTCGTGCGGATGTCCGATTTTTCCCGCGCGCCCGGTCCGGCTTTGGTCACGGCGGCAAGCTGCACCACGCGTCCCTCACGCCCGTCGATCTGCACCGTGTCGAAATCCAGAATGGGCAGCAGATAGAACTGCTCGGACATGTCGATGTATTTCTTTGGTTCCACCGAAACCACGGGGAAATCCGCGGGCGGCGTTCCAGAGGCGATGTCGGAATAGAGCTGCTCGGCGGCGGCGGTGCGCTCTGCCTGCGGTTTGGCCAGCAGATCGTCCAGAGGTCCGCGTCCGTCGAACATAAGCACGGGCTGCCGATCCTGCGGGTGGGTGTAAGCCAGACACATGGTCTGCTTCCACTCAAACACGTCATCGGCCTTCATCCAGCCGAGCACGCCGCCGCGATTGTCGGTTCCCACTTCGTACCATCCGGACTCCAACTCCCGCTCCTCTGCGGAAGGTCTGGCGTAGACGTAGAAGGAGGTAAATGCGGCCACGTTTTCACGCACTGTTCCCGAAGCCGCATCAGGGCTATTGTATACATTGGAAAAGGGGCGGCAAAGCACCCGAAGCGGCAATATCTTCTTTCCCTCGATAACCACCGGTTTTTTGGCATCCTGGGCAAGGGCGAACGACGTCATGCCGAACGCGAGCAATACCGAAAGAATGACCACCACCGCACGACGACTGGACATTTTTTCCCCCTCGAATCTGAAAAACAATCCGTCACCATGTTGCCCACCGTTTCCAAGCCGGCCGCAACAGACGGACTCCAATCACTTTAAATTAGTTCACGGATCGCAAACAATCAATAGGGAAAGCCCACAAAAGCCCAAGGCACCACCGACAATCCCCCGCCCCACGCGCTGACGCCCCGAATTCCGGGTGCAGATAATGCAGATTTTGCTTTTGCTGCCTAAAAATTGCGGAATGCGAAATATGCATGGTATTTTTTTCGGCCCTGTTCGTAGATCAACACTTTCATTCCACAACAAGGAATGCTAACAGGCTGCGAAACAACGGACGTCGCGCAAAGCGTGTCGTCATGCGGAACGACGGCTGCGCCGCCGCGCCGCGGCCCCCGCAAAAAACGGGAGCCACGCCCGAAGCCCGGAACCGGCACAAACGTCCGGTTTCCGCCCAATTCGTATCCATTGCACATTGTTTGAGGAGGTCATCAAATAATGAATCCGCAGGAACTTCTCTACGCCAAGTCCCATGAATGGGTGAAGGTGGACGGAGATACCGCCACCGTCGGCATCACCGACTTCGCCCAACAACAGCTCGGCGACATCACTTTCGTGGAGCTGCCCGACGTGGGCGACACCTTTGATCAGGGCGATGAATTCGGCTCCGTCGAATCCGTAAAGGCCGCCAGCGAACTGTATTCCCCGATCTGTGGCGAAATCGTGGCCGTAAACGACGCGCTGGAAGACGCGCCTGAAAAGGTGAACGAAGATCCTCTGGGCGAAGGCTGGCTCCTGAAGCTCAAGGTTGCCCAGGCTCCCGAAGGACTGCTGGATTACGCGGCGTATCAGGCGCTGGTGGAGTCGGAAGAACACTGACCCCCGGTCCCGGCCTATTTCGTCGGCCCGCCGGATGGTCAACCGACCGGCGGGTCGGCTCCGTCACAGCATGCGGGACGGGGGTTTTCCTGTTCGCACCGTCCCACCGCCAGGAGATGCCATGCCTTATGTTCCCCACACCCCGGAGCAAATCCGGGAAATGCTCGACGTCATCGGCGTGTCCGATGTGGATGAGCTGTTTCACGAAATCAAGGAAGACATGCGGCCCAGGAGCTTTGATGTCCCGGAAGGCCGCAGCGAAATGGAAGTGCTCGCCCATCTGGAGCGGCTGGCCGCCAAGAACGCCAACCCGGAAAGCAGCTTTCTCGGGGCGGGATTTTATGACCACCATATCCCGGCAGCCGTGGATGCCCTTTCCTCCCGGGGTGAATTTCTAACCGCCTACACCCCGTATCAGCCCGAATCCAGCCAGGGTACCCTGCAGGCCATTTTTGAATTTCAGACCGCCATGGCCCGGCTCATGGGCATGGACTGTGCCAACGCCAGCGTCTACGACGGCGGCACCGCCCTATACGAGGCGTTGATGATGGCAGTTCGTAAGACCAAACGCCGCAAGGTCGTGGTCAGCGAAGCCCTGAATCCCATTTACCGGGTCATGCTCGATTCCTACACCACCAACCTGGACCTGGAGCTGGTCACCGTTCCCCACAACGAAGGCCGGACCAATCTTGAGGCGCTCACCAGTGCGCTGGACAACGAGACCGCCGCCATCCTGGTGCAGAATCCAAACTTCTTTGGAAGCGTGAACGACTTTACCACACTGTTTGATGCGGCCCACTCGCATAAGGCCGTGTGCATCACGCTCTCCTATCCCGTGCTTCAGTCCGTGCTCAAGACTCCCGGACAGATGGGCGCGGACGTTGCCGTGGCCGAAGGCCAATGCCTGGGGCTGCCCCTTTCCTTTGGCGGTCCCTACCTGGGCGTCATGACCTGTACCAAGAAAATGGTCCGCCAGCTTCCCGGCCGCATCGTGGGACGCACCGAGGACACCAAGGGGCGCACCGGATACGTGCTCACCCTCCAGGCCCGCGAGCAGCACATCCGCCGGGAAAAGGCCACGTCCAACATCTGCTCCAACCAGTCTCTGTGCGCCCTGCGCGCCATCATCCATCTCAGCCTGCTGGGCGAGGAAGGCTTGCGCCGCACGGCCATGCTCTCCATGGAACGCGCCCATTACGCGGCCCAGCGTCTCACCGAGGTGCCGGGCGTAGAAATGCTCACCCAGGGCGCCTTCGGCAATGAATTTGCTCTGCGCCTGCCCGTCAACGCCTACGAGGTCATCTCTCCATTGCTGGAAAAGAACATTGTGGCGGGCTTCCCTCTGGGACGCTACTATGAAGGGCTGGAAAACGGGCTGCTTGTGGCCTGTACGGAAAAAACAAGCGAGGAACAGATCGGCGTCTTCGCGGAAATGCTTCGGGGGGTGCTGGCATGACCACCATCTTCAAAAAATCCGTGTCCGGGCGCGAAGGGGTCTGGCCCCGCAACGGACATGACAATGTGACCGATTTCATCCCTGCCGAGCTGCTGCGCGACAGCGCCCCCGGCCTCCCTGAAGTCTCGGAGCTGGACGTGGTGCGCCACTTTACGGAGTTGTCCCAGGCCAACTTCAGCGTGGACACCAATTTTTACCCGCTCGGTTCCTGCACCATGAAATACAACCCCAAGATCAACGAGCAAATCGCGGCGTTGCCCGGATTCACCCGGCTGCATCCCGTGCTGCCGCAGCTCAAGGGGGCGGGCAAGCTCTGCCAGGGCGCGCTGGAAGTCATTCACGATTCCGAACGCCTGCTCAGTGAAATCACGGGCATGAAGGCCTTTACCATGCATCCCATGGCCGGTGCCCACGGCGAACTCACCGGGGTCATGCTCATTGCCGCGTATCATCGCGACAAAGGCAATAAGAAAACAAAAATCATCTGCCCGGACTCGGCCCACGGCACCAACCCCGCCAGCGCCACCATCGCCGGATTCGAAGTGGTGACCATCAAATCCCACGACGGCATCGTGGATCCCGAAGCCCTGCGCGAAGTGCTGGACGACGAAGTGGCGGGCGTGATGATGACCTGCCCCAACACCCTGGGACTGTTTGAACGCAACCTGCCGGAAATCGTAGCCATGCTCCGCAAAGTGGATGCGCTGCTCTATTACGACGGCGCAAACATGAACGCGGTGCTCGGCAAGATGCGCGTGGGCGACGTGGGCTTTGACGTGGTGCACCTGAACCTGCACAAAACCCTGGGAACCCCGCACGGCGGTGGCGGTCCCGGTTCCGGCGCCGTGGGCGTGAGTGAACGCCTGGTACCCTATCTGCCCGTATCCCGCGTGGAAAAGCTGGAAGACGGCCAGTTCTATCTGGACTACGACCAGCCAAAATCCATCGGCTATGTGGCTCCCTTCTACGGCAACTTCGGCGTCTACCTGAAGGCTTACGCCTACATCCTGCGCCTCGGACGCGAAGGCCTGCCCCGCGCCTCGGAAAATGCCGTCCTCGCGGCCAACTACCTGCGCAAGCGGCTGGAGCATGCCTTTGAAATCCCCTACAACCGCACCTGCATGCATGAATTCGTGCTCAGTGCGGTTCGCCAGGCCGAGAAGGGCGCCCGCGCCCTGGACATCGCCAAGGCGCTGCTGGATAAAGGGCATCACGCCCCCACGGTCTACTTCCCGCTCATCGTGAAGGAAGCGCTCATGATCGAGCCGACCGAAACCGAAAGCAAAGCCACTTTGGACGGATTCGTGGACGACCTGCTGGAAATCGCCGAGCAGATCGAAAACGACCCCACGCCCATCACGGCCGCGCCCGTGACCCAGCCCGTAACCCGCCTGGACGAAACCAAGGCCGCGCGGGAAATGGTCCTGGTGGACGACTAGCCGCTTTTCTCCCCCCAATGGGTGGAGACCGGCAACATTCGATTCAACAAGGGCCGCGTTCCGTTTTCCGGACGCGGCCCCTTTTGCAGCATCATAGCCCGTGTCCCGGGACAAACTTTTAAGGAGACGCTCCCGTGCAATACGATCTCGTCATCATCGGCGCCGGACCCGGCGGATACGACTGCGCAGTGCAGGCCGCGGCTCTGGGCCTGCGCACCGCCCTGGTGGAACGCGACGCCCTGGGCGGCACCTGCCTGAACCGGGGCTGCGTCCCCACCAAACTGATGCTCGGTGCCACCGCCTCCATCGAAGAACTCCAGGCGCAGGCCAAGGTAAAAATCGCTCAAGGCCATATCGACGTGGACTGGTCCGCCCTCCACAGCCGCAAGGAAAAACTCCTGGCCGGAAGCCGCAAAGCCATGGCCGCCAAGCTGAAAACCACGGGAGTGGATCTTTACGAGGGACACGCCCGGGTTCTTGGTCCGGGACGCGTGGAGGTCAGTGCGGAAACCGCCAGCGTGGTGCTGGAAGGAACCGACCTCGTCCTGGCCACGGGTTGTCGCCCTTCATCCTTTCCCGGTCTGACCCCGGACGGAGACGCCGTGCTGGACTCCGACGCCTTTCTCGCCCTGCCGGAAATGCCCAAAAGCCTCATCGTGGTGGGTGCGGGATTCATCGGGTTGGAAATGGCCCAGGTCGCACATCGCATGGGCGCGCAAATCCACCTGTTCGACGCGCTGGACCGCGTGGCCGCGTATGAGGATCCCGAGGTATCCAAAACCCTGCAATCGGTTTTCCGCCGTTGGAAATGGAAGGTCAAAACAGGAGTCAAGGTGGCCTCCGTGGTCACAGAAAATGCCGCGGCCGTGCTCACGTTGGAAGACGGCACCCGCGTGGAAGCGGAAAAGGCGCTCATTGCCGTGGGACGCCGTCCGAATACCGAGGAACTAGGTCTGGACAACCTGGACGTGGAGTTGCGCGGACCGGGCTGGGTGGTTGTGGACGATCATCTCCGGGCCACGGAACATGTCTACGCCCTTGGCGACGTGAATGGACGCATTCAGCTGGCCCACGCCGCTTCGGACCAAGCCCGCTACCTGGCACGGCTCCTGGCCGGAAAAATTGATACGCCCTACGCATCCGGTCCCGTCCCCAGTGTGCTTTACGGCTCTCCGGAGTGCTTGCGGGTGGGCGTCATGGCCGAGGAGTTGGAATCACAAGGCAAAGCCTGCCGCGTAACCTCTTCGCCATGGGCCGCCAATCCCATTGCCCAGGCCCACGCCGCCACCCAGGGATTCGTCAAGGTGGTCTGGCACGACGACCGCGTGGTGGGCATCACGGCCGTGGGACACGACGCGTCCCGTTTTGCCGCAGCCGCCACCATCATGGTCCGCGACGCCTGGACCAGGCAGCAGGCCGAAGAACTTATCTTCGCCCACCCCACCCTGGACGAGGCGCTCATGCACGCGCTGCTGGACGAATAGCCCGGCTCATGCCCTCAAAAAACAAAAAGCGGAAGGCTCCCCGGCCCTCCGCTTTTTCATTGCTCCCGTAAAACAAACCTGTTTCCAGCCACGGGAGCCGTCCATCCGACGAACGGTTAACGCATCTCCCTATCCCTGGGGCGACGACGACGCAAAGCCTCCCGCATGGGCGCCCGATCATGGTCGGCCTGACGAACTTCCATATCACGTTCGTACACCAACACGGTCTGCTCTCCGCCACGCAACGGCTGGTGCTGAAGGCGCTCACCAGCTAAAACAAAGTCGTATTTTTCCAAAATATGACGAGACACGGCATTGTCCGGCTTCACCGTTGCCTGAAGACAATCCAGCCCCTGCCGGCGGGCCACCTCCAGGACCAGCTTCACCGCGGCCGAAGCATACCCTTGATTCCAATATGTCCGCCCGATCCAGTATCCCAACTCGGCCACGCCCCCGTCGGCTTCGGCGATGGGCCATAGCCCAATGCACCCGACATAGGCGCGGTCCTCGGCACGCAGAACAGCAAAGGTGGTGCCGCTCGCCCCGACGGTACGCAGCCAATGCCGCGCCCCATCCTCGTTCAGGGGCCAGGGCATACGAGCCATTCGCATCACGGATTCCCGATCCTCACCCAGCAAATCCACCATGAAGGCCGCGTCCCCATCCGCTGACGGACGCAAACGAATCAAGCTCCCGGAACGGGACGCGCTCCCCTCAACCGTCATCGCCAAGACTCCTTTGGTATACATCCAAACGGCGCAATCCGCCGCGCAACGGCAACTCCTCATCGTGTTGCCCCACAAAAACAAACCCGTTGTTCCGCAACACCCGTGCCGAGGCGGCATTGTCCGGAAACACATTGCCCACGGCCAGAACCGCTCCGTCCTGTGCAGCCCGTCGCAACGCCAGGGCCAGGCCGCGACTCGCGACGCCCTGTCCTCGGTAGGGACGCCCGACCCAAAAACCCACTTCGGCCACGGTACCCTCACGTCCCGACCGCAACCCATACCCTGCGGTACCCAAAAATGTTCGGTCATCGCGCCGCAACACGGCATAAATGCAGGCTCCATCGGCCAGACGTTCTTTCAGCCAATGCGTGGCCGTGGACTCCGTCATGGGCCATGGCAGACTGGCCATGCAACGCACGGTTTCCCGATCCTGCCCGAGCAACGCCGCAAAATACGCTCCATCCTCTGGGCGGACAAGCCGAATTTGCAAGGAAAGGCCGCTGCGGTCATTTATTTTTGACATTCTCAATCCACTGAAAATACATATTTTTCATTTCATCTTGACCATTCCCGGAAAACCAATCCAACGCGGCGCGGGCCTGACCCAGCAAACCCGGCAAATCAGCCAGGCGCTCTTGTGCGGCCCGTTCCCGCGCACGCCAACGGGAAACGCCGACCTGGTCATGCACCTGAGCACAAGCC
This sequence comes from Paucidesulfovibrio gracilis DSM 16080, assembly GCF_900167125.1. Classification (NCBI taxonomy): domain Bacteria; kingdom Pseudomonadati; phylum Thermodesulfobacteriota; class Desulfovibrionia; order Desulfovibrionales; family Desulfovibrionaceae; genus Paucidesulfovibrio; species Paucidesulfovibrio gracilis. The sequence continues at coordinate 387,843 of NZ_FUYC01000002.1, read as the reverse complement.
GCACCCGCGGCACGAAACGCTGCAAATCCCGGAAAAAGGAAGGCTCGCACCTGAAGCGTTCGGGCCACATCCCCATATTTCTCAAGCACTCTTTGCCGGTTTGCCAGTTTCACATAGGCTGATTCCAGCAAAGGACGCCGCTCCAGTAATGCAAACAGACCACGCAGGGGATCCCCTCCCACCTGCGTACAGGAATCCTCCACTGTTTCATCCTGTTCCACGGCCTGCTCCCGCACCACGACCTCGAGCCACTCGTTCAATTCCAATACAAATCCATGCGACCCCGCCAGCCGCTGCAGATCCGGCACAAACGCGTCACGGCAACGCTTGTTGAGCAGGGTCGCGTTGTCCCGCACATGTGCATACCGCCCTGGCGTGGCACCGCTATAATGATACAACACACTTTGCGGCTCATACAGGCATCGGCCGCCATGGCGCCGCACTGAAGCGCACAAATCCAAGTCCTCGGAACCATTTCGAAAGCCTTCATAAAAGCCGCCGAGGTCTTCGAACAATCGGCGCGGCACCAGCATGGCCGCGCCGCTTACGGCCTGAAGCCGTCGGCGACGGCGCACCGCAGGGTGACCTGCCGGGAACCCGTGAAACGGATGCACAGGGTGCTTGTTCGGATCCAGCGCAATGCCCGCATGTTGCACCCGGCCCGCCAGCGGCCAATCCGGAACGTCTTGGATTTCGGGATACAGCAATAGGGGCGCGGCCACGCATGGTCGGGATTCCCGCCGCAATGCCGCAATCAGCGGATCCAGCCAACCCGGAAGCAGCAGTGTGTCGTTGTTCAGAAAAAAAAGATATTCGGATGCAGCTCCCGCAGCGCCCAGATTGCACGCTCCCGCAAAACTCAACCGCTGGGCGGAACGGCGATGCTCGCCCAAATCACCGAACAATTCCGCAAGGAGCGGTCCGCATTCGGTTCCGGTCTCGTCCGGTGACGCCCCGTCCGCCACCACCACCCGATAGAAACGGCCCGGGGTGCAGCGTCGCAAACTCCGCAGACAATCCCGCGTGTATGCCCACTGGCCGTACACCGGAACCACAATGGTCAACAGGTCCATTGGGTCAATTCTCCTGACGGATGATGGCCCGCCGCACCACAGCCTGGTTATAGGCCGACGTCACAGCGGACTCGGTAAGCGTCCCCAGGGGGAACGGTTCCTCCACAGAACGCACCACCGGGAGTTGGGAAACCCCTTTGTTCACCAATCGCCTCGAAGCGGTTTGCAACGTATCGCTGGGCGTGACGACCACTGGTTGGGGCGTTTCCAAATCCTTGGCGATGATCAAGTGGTGCAGGGCCGGTTCGTTGAGCACGGCGCGCAAATCGCGGAAGGAAATAACCCCCGTGAGCATGCCCTGCGCATTGATTACATGCAGATACGGCGCGTTTTCCGTCTTAAAGGTCCAGATGATCCGCTCCAGAGACGCGGATTCCGGCACGGTGTGGATGTGATGGTCCATGACCTCGCTGACCAGCAAGGACTCCAGCACATTGCCGGCTCGACCCGCCAGGATGTCGATGCCCCGGCGCAACAGTTTGGTGGTGTAGATGGAGCCGCGCCGCACGGAGGAATTGATGATCGTGGCCAGAATGCACGTGATCATCAAGGGCAATATGATGGAATAGCTTCCCGTCATTTCAAAAAGAATCAAAATGGCGGTAATGGGTGCGTAGGTGGTTCCGGCCACCATGGCTCCCATGCCCACCAGGGCATATGCTCCGGGCTGGGCTGTCAGTGCCGGAAAAATCGCGTTCACCGCGCAGCCGAACGCGCCCCCCAGCATGGCTCCCATGAACAGGGAGGGAGCAAAAATACCGCCCGATCCCCCCGATCCCAGGACAATGGACGTGGCCAGGATTTTGACGAACACGAGCACCAACAACGCCCATCCCGCCATCTGATTGGTCAGGGACAGGTTCATGGCCCCGTAGCCCACGCCAAAGGTTTCCGGGAAAAAGATGATCACTCCGCCCAACAAGCCGCCCCCCACGGCAGGTTTGATCCAGCCCGGAATACGCATGGCCTCGAATCCATCCTCAAAAGCGTACAGCACCTTGATGAACAATAGCGCAGCCATGGCCGTACACACGCCCAGCACGGGATAGAACGCATATTCCCACAGTGAGACAATGGAATAATCCGGAATAACGAACGCGGGCAGGTCACCGAGATAGTAGCGGGAAATGGTCGTGGCCGTCACCGAGGCCAGCACCACCGGGGAAAAGGCCATCAGTCCGAAATCCCCGACAATGATTTCCAAAGCGAACAGTACTCCGGCAATGGGTGCGTTAAAGGTGGCCGCTATGCCAGCGGCCGCGCCGCAGCCCACCATGGTTCGCATATCCAGACTGGGTACCTTGAAAAGCTGTCCCACCGAAGAACCGATGGATGAGCCGATCTGCACCATCGGTCCCTCCCGTCCCACGGAACCGCCGGAACCAATAGTAATGGCCGAGGCCACGATCTTGGCCAGAGCTACACGCTTGCGAATCTGCCCCTGACGGAGCACCACCGCCTCCATGACCTCGGGTACGCCGTGTCCTTTGGCTTCCCGCGCAAAAAAATGCACGATCAACCCCACGGCCAATCCTCCGCCCGCAGGCAAAGCGATTTTCATCCACCATGGTACGGTGTGTATCCAGGTCAGCACGTCCTCACCGTGCTGATAAAACAGCCATTGCATGGACATGAGCACGTAGCGGAACAACAAAGCACCATACCCAGCCAGTACGCCAATAAGCACCGCCAACAACAAGTTGGCCAGTTCACGGTTCCGGGCAGGCAGCGTGGTCAAAAACGCGACAAGTCGGTTCGCCCCTCGCATGGACACAACTCCCTCAAATTTGGCGTTCAGGACTCTCCATATCTTGTGAAACATATCAAGGATACGGCGGACTGTGAACCGAAAGCAGGACGCTTGAGCCGCGCCAGGAAAGCGGGTATGGGTCCACGAGCATTTTATCCCCCCGAGCATTGGAGGACGCAAACATGGCCCAGCTGAACGTGGAAACACTGGACGTAAACCCTGAATTTGATATCTGGCTCTATTCCGAAATCAGCCAGGAAACACGCATTGAACAGGATCTCATGGAAGAAATGGCCCCGCGCTGGGAGCGCTGGAAACAGCAGCTCAACGCGAAAAAACTGGTGAACCCCCAAGGCGGCAACGCCTACCTGCTGCTCTGGCTCACCAAAGACGTGGACAACGAAGTGGAAGGAATCTGGCAGGATTCCCCCTCCCTGGGCATGAGCTTCCATAACCTGGCCATCACCATGGTCATGACCGCGGCCCGGCACCTCATCCCGGAACTGGACCAGGGCCAATGCGCCCCCCTGCCCAAGCCGGGCGCCGCCGTGCAGGATACGTTCGAATCCCTGGGGCTGCACTGGAACGCGGAAGGCACCCTGGACCACCAGTACGCCGTGTTCACCCACATGCCCTACAAAGGCGGCTGCTCCATCTGCTTCCTCTCGGACACCTGCCCGAACAGCAAAGTAAAACAGAACTAATTCCATGGGCTAACATCGTTATTAGCCCCAGGCCCGTGGTCTGCCGCGAATTTCGGGAAGGCTGCTCCCGAAGTTCGCGGCAATACGACCACGCGCCAGCGCCGAATCCACCTTGCCACCCAAGGCATGCCTTCCTGGTTTTCTCACCCCGCAAAGGCAACACCGCCGGGAGCGGTTTTGTTTTGGAACAGCCGTTCCACTTGTTCGCGATCCGCATGGTCGATGCGCAATTCCGAGACATCGACTCCACGACGTGCGCCGGAATACATCTTCAGCGCCTTATCGACAAAATCCGCGTCCACGAAAGTGGCCTGAATGCGGAGGAACCTGTTCCCCCAGGTCACGTTCAAAGGCAGGACATGCTCGCGTTTTGGCGGTCGGGTCACATAGATTCCGGTGCGTACCAGCGTATCGGCGGCAGCACCGGGCGGCAACCCGGCCCAGCGTTCCAAAGCCTGATCAAACAAGGGCTGGACCGCCAGATAATACAGCGGATCAATCTTACAGGCCAAGGACCGGCCCGGGATGTTCAGAAGCGTTACATCTTTTTGAACGGCGCGCCCCAACCCGCGCTGCATGCGCTCCACGCGCTCCTGATAGTCCGGCAACGGCATGACAAGACTCCTTGATTGGTCCAGAGCTAACCACAAAACGAACATGCACGCAACGCAGAGCATTCTTTTCCCGCAACCGCAAGAACAGCCTCTTACCCTGCACCTGTTTTTCAGACTGCACAGTTTACCCTTTTTTTCACAAGCGTTGATTGCATTGCACTGGTCTATTTTGCATCACAGATCAACTGCTTAGATACCAAACCAAGCGCGAAGCCCCCCTTGACAAGATGCGGCTGCTATTCCTATAGGTCTAAACCCTTAAAAAACTGCTGCTCGTTCGCGGCGGGTCGTAACTTGCGGCCACCGCTCGACAAAACCTGAGTGGAATGGAGTTGGGAATGTCTGACGCATTGAAGAACCAGAGAACGTATGCATTGGTTGGACATGGCGGCTGCGGAAAAACCTCCGTGGCTGAAATGTTGCTCTTCAAAACCGGAATCATCAACCGGCTGGGCAAAATCGAGGAGGGCACTACCGCCCTGGATTACGAACCCGAGGAAATCAAGCGCCGCGGGTCCATCCAGCCTGGTTTCGCCAGCTACAAGTGGAACAAGAACCAGCACTTCCTGATCGATGCTCCGGGCGACGCCAACTTCAGCGGTGACCTCAGCTACCTGCTCACCGCCGCAGACAGCACCGTGCTCGTCATTGACGCGGTGGACGGCGTAAAGCCCCATACCCGCAAGGTTTGGTCCGAAATCCAAAAAGCCGGACTGCCCGCCGTGGTCTTCATCAACAAAATGGACCGCGACCGCGCCGACTTTGATACGGCGTTCGCCGGATTAAGCGACATGCTCGGCATCAAGCCCGTGCTGCTCTACCATCCCATCGGCGCCAGGGAAGACTTCAAGGGCGTGGTGGACATGCTCGCCAACAAGGCCTTGTTGTTCGACGACGACGGCAACGCCACTCCCGGCGACATCCCTGCGGACATGGCCGACGAAATCGAAACCATGCGCGAGACCATGATCGAAAACGTGGCCGAGTCCGACGAACAGCTCATGGAAACGTATTTTGAAGAAGGCGAACTCACCCACGAACAACTCATCCAGGGGCTGAAAACCGGCGTCGTTTCCGGTGAACTGGTCCCCGTGGTGGTGGGAGCCGCTCTGGAAAACAAAGGCGCGGACATGCTTCTGGACACGGTTCAGGATCTGCTTCCCTCGCCTTTGGACCATGCAGACTGGACCGGCAAGGATGAATCCGTCCGCAAAAGCTCGCCGGACGAGCCGCTGGCCGCATTCGTGTTCAAGACCCTGGCCGACCCCTTTGCCGGTCAGCTCACCGTGGTGCGCGTGCTCTCCGGTACGCTGAACGCGGACTCCGCCCTGCAAAACGCCACTCGCGATGAAAAGGAGCGCGTGGGGCAGCTGCTGCTCATGGAAGGCAAGGAACAAAAGCAAACCAAGGATCCCATGGGACCGGGCGCCATCGTGACCCTGAGCAAACTCAAGGCCACCCGCACGGGCGACACCCTGGTACCGGAAAAAGGCGAGTTCGAACTCCAGCCGCCGGAGCTTGCACCCCAGCTCATCACCTATGCCCTGGCCCCGGCCGAAAAAGGCGACGAGGACAAGGTCTACGCCGCGGTTTCCAAACTGCTCGACGAGGACATCACCCTGTCCCTGGCCCGCGACGAGGAAACCGGGGACACCCTGCTTTCAGGCATGGGCCAGAACCACATTGAAATCTCGGCAGAACGGGCCAAGCGTCGCTCCAAGGTGCAGATCGTGCTCAAGACGCCCAAGGTTCCCTACCGCGAAACCCTCAAAGGGAAAGCCACGGAAATTCAGGGCCGCCACAAGAAGCAATCCGGCGGACGCGGTCAGTTTGGTGACTGCTGGATTCACATGGAACCGTTGGCTGCCGGATCCGGATACGAATTTGAAAACAAAATCGTGGGCGGCGCCATTCCCGGGCAGTTTATCCCGGCCGTGGACAAGGGCATCCAGGAGGCCTCCCAACGCGGGTTCCTGGCCGGATATCCGCTCATCGACTTCAAGGTGACCCTCTACGACGGCACCTACCACAAGGTGGACTCCTCGGAGATGGCCTTCAAGGTAGCCGGGTCACTGGCATACAAAAAAGCCTGCGAAAAGGCCGGAGTCAAACTGCTGGAACCCATCATGCTCGTCAGCGTATCCGTTCCCGACTCCTTCATGGGCGACGTCATCGGCGACCTTTCCGGCCGTCGCGGCAAGGTGCTTGGTTCCGATTCCAACGCAGGCATCACGGAAATCCGGGCCCACGTCCCCATGGCCGAAGTGCTCAAATACGCCCCGGACCTCAACTCCATGACCGGCGGCCAGGGAACCTTCGCCATGGAATTCGATCACTACGAGGAATGCCCGCCCAACGTCTCCGAGCAGGTCATCAAGGCCTCGCAAGCCGAGGCCGACGCGGAGTAATCCAGACCGTAGGGACGTTCCACCACAAACACCCGGGCCGGGCGGAAACCATTCCACCCGGCCTTTTTTGTGACCAAAGCGGACTGCCGAACGCCACACGCCCAATTCCGCCTCTTGTCCGCTCACGGCTTTTCCGCTACCGTGCGCCCTTTGAGGAGTCCCCAAAACATGCGTAAATTTCTATTCTATCTCTTATTCTTTCCCATCACCGTGTATTATTCGTGCGCCATGGGTCTCATGGGGTTCACCAAAAACCGGGGGCGGTGGGGAGAAAAATTCGGGTACGCCTGGACCAGCAAACTGGCCTGGCTCACGGGGGTCCGCTATGAAGTGGATCTTTCCGCCCTGGAGCCGGGCGGACACTACGTTTTCATGCTCAACCACCAAAGCCAGCTGGACATCATGCTCGGCTACTGGCTGTTGCGCGACTATCACGTCCGCTTTCTGGCCAAGCAAAGTCTCTGGAACGTTCCCGTATTCGGCTGGGCCATGTGGGGAGCGCAACACATCCCCATTGACCGATCCAACCGGCGTGCTGCCATGAAAAGCGTGGAAAATGCCGTGAAAGTCGTCAAAAAAGGAGTCTCGCCCATCGTGTTTCCCGAAGGCACCCGGGCCGAGGATCGTTCCCAGCTGCAATCCTTCAAGACCGGAGGCATTATCCTGGCACTGAAAACCGGTCTGCCTGTCGCCCCCGTCGTCATCCACGGCATGGGGGAAGTACTGCCCAAGGGTGCCTGGAAGCTGAATACCAAACCCGTTGTGCGGGTCAAAGCCCTGCCCCCCATCGACACGAGCGCCTACACCTTGAAGGACCGTGACAAATTCCGCGACGACCTGTATCAGAAGATGAATCGTGCCTACCTTGAACTTCGCCGGGAGAGCGAATGAGCGGATCACTGACGGTCTACCCCATGGGCGGCCTTGGAGAAATCGGCCTGAACTGTATGGCCCTGCGCACCGAGCAAACCATGGTGCTCATCGACTGCGGACTCATGTTCCCCGAGGACTTCCTCTACGGGGTGGACGTAGCCATACCGAATTTTGATTTCCTGCTGGAGAACCGGCATGAAATCCAGGGCATTATTCTGACCCACGGCCACGAGGACCACATCGGCGCACTGCCTTGGCTGTTGCCGTATGTGAACGCTCCAATCTACAGCTCCCGGTTCACCCTGGGGCTGGTGGAATCCAAACTCCGCGAGCACGGACTGGACAAATATGCGGACCTGCGCCCTGTGGAGGCCAGAGAACGCGTAGAGATGGATGACCTGGCATTTACCTTCTTTCCGGTCTGCCACTCCATTATCGAAGGATTCGGCCTGGGCATTGAAACCCCTGTGGGGCGCGTGGTCCATACGGGCGACTTCAAGATCGACCGAAACCCCCTGGACGGACACGCCACAGACCTGGAAGGACTTGCCCGATTCGCCAGCTCCGGGGTGACCCTGCTTTTTTCCGATTCCACCAACGCCGAACGAGAAGGCTATTCCCTCACGGAACGGGAAACCAAGTTGCGATTGCGCGAGCTGTTCGCCGAAGCCAAGAGCCGTATTCTGGTGACCTTGTTCTCCTCCCACATCCAGCGCATGCAGGAAATCATCGACCTGGCCTTTGATTTCGGGCGTAAAGTGGGCGTGAGCGGCAAAAGCCTGTTGCGCAACCTTGAGATTGCTCAAGAACTCGGCCTGTTACGCGTCCCGCATGGCGTCATTCTTCCCCTGGAGGAAGTCACCCAGCGCCCGGACGACGAGGTCGTTTTACTGGTCACCGGCTCCCAGGGCGAACCCCTGGCCGCGCTGTCACGCATGTCCCAGGGCGAACACCGTCAGCTCGCCGTGCAGGAAGGCGATCTGGTGATCATGTCCTCCCGATTCATCCCCGGCAATGTGCGGGCCATCACCAAAGTCATCAACCGGCTCTACAAACTCGGAGCCGAGGTGCTCTACGAAAGCATCGCCGCCATCCATGCCTCGGGACACGCCCACCGTCAGGAACTGCGCATCATGGTGGACACCGTGAAGCCCAAGTTCTTCGTCCCCGTGCATGGAGAATACCGGCACTTGGTCAAACACAAGCGACTGGCCGTGGAGTGCGGCGTTGCCCCGGAACGCGCCCTGGTGGTGGAGGATGGCCAGCCGTTCACGCTGCTGCCCGACGGCGAACTGCGCCTGGAGGATCCCCTGGACGCCACTGTGACCCTGGTGGACGGCAAGGGGGTGGGCGACGTAGGACAGACAGTGCTCAAGGAGCGGGCGCTCCTGGCCGGAGAAGGCTTGGTCATCGTGCTGCTCGTCATCGACGAGAATACCGGCGAAATAACCCTCGGCCCGGACATCGTCTCCAAGGGATTCATTTTTGAACAACAATACTCCCACTTGCTGGAGGACGCCAAGTGCATCGTGCTGGAGGTTTACGAAAACGTCCCCCCCGGCAACCTGAAAAAACTCAAGGAACGGCTGCGCTCCTCCCTTCGCCGTTTTTTCCGCAAAGTACTTGAACGCGACCCCGTGGTGGTGCCGCTGGTTATCAGCCTTTAGCTCCGCGCACGGATGGTTTTCTATTTCGGACGGCGCTCCGTTGGACTTGCCTTTTTCGGTGATCCATCGTAAGGAACCCCGTCTTAAAAAACACACACCCCGTGATTCCAGTCTCTGGGTGCGGCCAAAATCAAACAAAATAGGCCGTTTCACAGTCCGGGGTGGAGGACGAACCCAGGAGGTTTTTCATGGCTTACGTAACGATGAAGCAAATGCTGGAAACCGGCGTGCATTTCGGTCACCAGACCCGCCGCTGGAATCCCAAAATGCGCCCCTACATCTTCGGCTCCCGCAACGGCATCCACATCATGGATCTGCAGCAGACCGTGAAGATGTTCGCAAAGGCGTACGACTTTGTGGCCGATTCCGTGGCTCAGGGCGGGAAGATCCTGTTCGTGGGCACCAAGCGCCAGGCCCAGGAGGCCATCAAGGCCGAGGCCGAGCGTAGCGGCATGTTCTACGTCACGCACCGCTGGATGGGCGGCATGCTCACCAACTTCCAGACCATCAAGCGCAGCATCGACCGCCTCAAGAAACTTGAGACCATGTTCGAAGACGGCAGCATCAACCGCTTCCCCAAAAAGGAAGTGGTCCACATGAGCCGCGAAGTGGAAAAGCTGAATAATACCCTCGGCGGCATCAAGGACATGACCGAACCGCCGGCCGCGGCCTTCGTCATCGACCCCAAGCGCGAGCACATCGCCATTTCCGAATGCCGCAAGCTGGGCATCCCCGTTGTTGCCGTTGTCGACTCCAACTGCGACCCGGATGTGGTTGACTTCATCATCCCGGGTAACGACGACGCCATCCGCGCCATCAAACTCTTCTCCACCCACGTCGCCGAAGCCTGCATGGAAGGCTCCGCCCGCCTGGACGAAGCCAAGGCCGAGGCCAAGGCGCAGGAGAAAAAGGCCGAAGCCGCCAAGAAGCAAGAGAAAAAAGCCGAAGCCAAGGCTGAAAAGCCCGAAGAAAAGAAAGCCGAGGACAAGGCCGAAGAAGCCAAGCCCGAAGCTGAGACTGCTGAATAAGGGTCAGGAGGAACGCTACAATGGCTATTACCGCTGCTATGGTGAAAGACCTGCGCGAACAGACCGGCGCGGGCATGATGGATTGCAAGAAAGCCCTCGTTGAAGCCGACGGCGACATCGAACAGGCCGTCGTATATCTTCGTGAAAAAGGCCTGGCCAAGGCCGCCAAGAAAGCCGGTCGCGCCACCTCCGAAGGCACCGTCGGCCTTTGGGTCGCCGATGACGGTGCCAGCGCCGCCCTGGCCGAGTTGCTCTGCGAGACCGACTTCGCCGCCAAGAACGAAGAGTTCGTGGCCTTCGCCAAGAAACTGGCCGCTGACGTGGCCAAGGAAAAGGCCGAGTCCGTCGACAGCCTCTCCGATGCGGCCAAGGATCTGACTCCGCTCGTGAGCAAGATCGGCGAAAACCTGCAAATCGGCCGTCTGGCCACGCTGTCCGTGGACGGCCTGGTCGGCAGCTACGTACATGCCAACGGCAAAATCGGCGTTCTGGTCGCACTCAAGGGTGCCAAGGCCGGGGAACACGATCAGCTCGCCAAGGACATCGCCATGCAGGTGGCCGCGGCCAACCCGCTTTGTGTTTGCTCCGACCAAGTCCCGCAGGACAAGCTGGACAAGGAAAAGGAAATCTACAAAGCCCAGGCCATGGAAGAAGGCAAGCCCGAGCAGATCGCCGAAAAGATCGTCCTCGGACGTATCAATAAGTATTATAAAGAAGTCTGCCTGCTGGACCAGCCGTTCATCAAGGAAGACAAAAAAGCGGTCAAAGACCTGCTTTCAGGAACCGGAATCACCATCGAGGGCTTTGCAAGACTGGCCCTCGGAGAAGGCTGCTCCGAAGACTAACCAAAAAAAACGGGCCTCTGGCCCGTTTTTTTTGAGGATAACAAATCAAGGGTATGGACAAAATGAAGTACTCACGGGTATTGATCAAGCTCAGCGGCGAGGCGCTGGCCGGAGACAAATCATTTGGCATCGATCCCGAGGCCATTGGACAGTTCGGCCGGGAAATCGCCGATGTAGCCGCTTCGGGCCTGCAGCTGGCCCTTGTCATCGGCGGCGGCAACATCTTTCGCGGCATGGCCGCGAGTGCCAAGGGCATGGAACGTGCCCAGGCAGACTACATGGGCATGCTCGCCACGGTCATGAATGCTCTGGCCGTGCAGGATGCCCTGGAAAAGCTTGATTGCCAAACCCGTGTGATGACGGCCTTCCGTATGAGCGAAGTGGCGGAACCCTATATCCGGCGCCGGGCCATCCGACACCTGGAAAAGGGACGTGTGGTCATTTGCGCCGCGGGAACCGGTAATCCGTACTTTACCACGGATTCCGCCGCGACGCTGCGGGCCATGGAACTCAAATGCGAAGCCATCTTTAAGGCCACCAAGGTGGACGGCGTGTACGACAAGGATCCCGCCAAATTCGGCGATGCCACCAAGTACGCGGACGTGACCTTCTCGGAAGTCCTGCAAAAACGCCTCGGCGTTATGGACTCCACGGCCATTTCCATGGCTCGCGACAACGAACTGCCCATCGTCGTGTTCAACCTGTTCAAGGAAGGCAACATCCGACGAGTCGCCCACGGCGAGACGGTGGGAACCATCGTTCAAGGAGGATAGCCAGACTATGCAATCGCTCATCAAAGACGGAAAGAAGCGCATGGACGGCGCGCTTTCGAACCTGGAAAAAGAATTCGGCAAGCTGCGCACAGGCCGCGCCTCCACCTCCCTTGTGGACGGCATTGAGGTGCTCTACTACGGCACGCCCACTCCGCTGAACCAAATCGCGTCCGTAAGCATCCCCGACTCCCGGACCATCACCATCCAGCCCTGGGACAAGGGCGCCTTCAGCGACGTGGACAAGGCCATCCAAAAATCCGACCTGGGACTCACCCCGGTGAATGACGGAAAGCTCATCCGCATCAACATTCCTCCCCTGACCGAGGAACGCCGCAAAGAGCTGGTCAAGGTCGCCAAAAAATACACCGAGGACACCAAGGTCGCCATCCGCAACGTGCGCCGCGACCTCAACGAGTCCGTGAAAAAGATGCTCAAGGACAAGGACACTTCCGAGGACGAAGCGCACAAGGCTCAGGATGACATCCAAAAGCTCACGGACGACTTCGTAGCCAAGGCCGACGACGCGCTCGCAGCCAAGGAAAAGGAAATTCTTGAGATCTAATCGCATGATACCCCAGCATATCGCCGTCATCATGGACGGCAATGGCCGATGGGCCAAAGCGCGGGGCATGAAGCGTCACGAAGGGCACCGGGCCGGCGTCGAGTCGGCCCGGGCCGTTGTGACGCGGTGCCGGGAACTGGGCGTACGCCACCTGACCCTCTACACCTTTTCCACGGAAAACTGGGCCAGGCCGGAAGAAGAAAAACGCGTCCTTTTCGACCTGCTGGTACGCTTTCTCAAAGGCGAACTCTCCACACTGGTGGAACAGGACATCCGGCTACGCCTCCTGGGCGATATCGGTCGTTTTCCCATGGCCGTTCGCGAAACCCTGCGCATGGCCACCAATAAAACCGCCCATTGCCGGAGCATGACCCTGAACCTGGCCCTGAACTACGGCGGCCGCGATGAAATCCTGCGCGCTGTGCGATCCCTGTTGGCCGAGGGCGTGGACGCCTCGAAGCTTACAGCGGAACAGTTTGAAGAGGCGCTCTATACCCAGGGGCAGCCCGATCCGGAATTGGTCATCCGCACCTCCGGCGAACAACGGCTTTCCAACTTCCTGCTTTGGCAGGCGGCGTACAGCGAGTTCTACTTCACGCCTACGCTCTGGCCAGATTTTGGCGCCGAGGAGCTGGAAAAAGCGGTTGACGACTATTCCCGGCGGCAACGGCGTTTCGGCAAGACCGGGGACCAGGTGCAGCCCACCGATTCCATCGCTTCCAGGGGGTCTGCGGGCTAAAATCACTCCCCAACAGTTGCCCCCGGCGCTGGAATCGTTTAACCATGTCCCCCGGGCGAATTCGGCGCCCCAACCGTTATGCCAGTCAACACGCACCAACAACGCATCATAACCGGCCTGCTCGCCCTGACCATCCCGGCGGCGGGTATCTTTTGCGGCGGCTGGGTTCTCCTGACCGTTCTTCTGATTTTTTGCGGCCTGACGCTTTGGGAATTTTACGCCCTGTTTTGGACACAGGGACATCTCCGCCTGCGCAGCGCCGGACTGGTCTGTGCCGGTTTGCTGTTCTGGGCTGCGGTACTGCGTGATCCTACCTGGATCATTTTTGCGCTGCTCGTGAGCTTTTGGACCGGCGGACTGGCGTTTCTTTTCCGCTTCCAGACCCAACGGGAAATTCCGGCACGCGACGCCATGGTCTTTCTCTTCGGACTGGTCTATCTGCCGCTGACCCTACACTTTCCCCTGCTCTGGAATTCCATGGAAATCGTCTTGGTGCTGCTGGCGGCCATGGCGGGCGACACCGCAGCGTATTATGCGGGCAGTCTCTGGGGCCGAAAAAAAATCTGGCCTGCGGTCAGCCCGAAAAAATCCTGGGTCGGCAGCATCGCAGGCATGAGCGCCACCATGGCTTTGACCGTACTTTTGGGCCTCGCATTTGGAAACGCCCCCCTATGGGCCTTTGCCCTGCTCGGTGCCGTGCTGAACATGGCCGGACAACTTGGCGATTTCTTCGAGTCTGCACTCAAACGCGGCTTGGGCATCAAGGATTCCGGAACGATCCTTCCCGGTCACGGCGGCATGCTGGACCGAGTGGACAGCCTGCTTTTCATTATTCCAGTCTACGCCCTGGCCCGGGAATGCGCGCCTTTGCTGATCCTCGGCAATCATTTCACCCCGCTGCTGTCCCCAGTGACGGGTTCCTGACCCTACGCCAAACGGAGAGGCACCGTGCAAACCTATATTTCTCCCTGGCCGGAAGAGTCCGCCACCCCTGATTTTCCGCGCAAACTCGTTTTGCTCGGATCCACCGGCTCCATCGGCCAAAGCGCTCTGCGGGTGGTGGAGCAACATCCGGAACTCTTTTCCATCCTGGCCCTGGCAGGTGGGCGCAACGTAAAACGCCTGGCCGAGCAGGCCATCCAATTTCGTCCCCCGTTGCTGGCGTTGCTGAATGCGGAGGATGCGCCCCGGCTTCAGGACCGGCTTCCTGCCGACTATACCCCGGAAATACTGACCGGCTCCCCGGCATATGTTGCATTGGCACGCCTGGAAGAGGCGCAGATGGTCCTTTCGGCCATCGTGGGAGCAGCAGGCTTCGCGCCGACCTTGGCCGCGGCGCGGGCAGGCAAGGCCATTGCCCTTGCCAACAAGGAATCCTTGGTTCTCGGCGGCCACCTCATCCGGGAGGCCTGCCACCGTACGGGCGCCCTGATTCTGCCCGTGGATTCGGAACACAACGCCCTGTTTCAGGCTCTGGCCGGACATGGCGGCGAACACAGCCAACCCTATCGGCTCATTCTTACGGCCTCGGGCGGTCCCTTCCGTGGTCGCTCCCGGGAAGATCTGCACCAGGTTACGCGGGAACAAGCCCTCAACCATCCCAACTGGTCCATGGGTGCCAAGATCAGCATTGATTCCTCCACACTCATGAACAAAGGACTGGAGGTCATCGAGGCATGCCAACTCTACGGCGTACCCGCGGAGCAGGTGGACGTGGTGGTGCATCCCCAATCCATTGTCCATTCCCTGGTGGAATACGACGACGGATCGCAACTGGCCCATCTGGGCTTGCCGGACATGCAGGTGCCTATCGCGCATTGCCTTTGCTACCCCCGACGGGTTACCCTGGGTCTTAAGCGCCTGAACCTGGCGGAATGCGCAAAGCTGACGTTTGAAGCGCCCGACCTCACGGCTTTTCCCTGCCTGCGACTGGCCAAGGAAGCTTTTGCGGCCGGGCCGAGCCACCCGGTGGTACTCAACGCCGCCAATGAAGTGGCCGTAGACCTGTTCCTCAACGGAAAAATCCGCTATCTTGCTATCCCGGAAATGATCGAAAACGCCCTTGCGGCCCATTCCGGCACCACTGTCGATACCCCGGAAGCCATCCTGCAGCTGGACAAGGAAACACGGCAGGCACTCATTCAATCCTGACGGTCGTTTCCTCACCGTATTCCAGAAGCACAAGCGCGAACGAAACGGTATTCCTCCCCTGGGAGCAAGACCGGAAAGCAGCAAGGAGAAAGCCCGAAAAAGGGGCAAGCATCATGACCAGTACCATCGCAGTGATCCTCGTCCTGGGCGGATTGATATTTTTTCATGAACTCGGACACTTCCTCATGGCCCGTGTCCTGGGCATGGGCGTCAAGTCCTTTTCCTTAGGGTTCGGTCCCGTGCTGTTCAAACGCACCATGGGGCAAACCGAATATCGGCTTTCCGCCCTGCCGCTGGGTGGATACGTCAGCCTGGCCGGAGAAAGCCAGGAAACAGTAGATGAAGACACCGACTTCCCCGAAGATCAACGGTTCATGTTGCGCCCGGCTTGGCAGCGCCTCTTGGTGGTGTTGGCCGGCCCGGTATTCAACTTTGTACTCGGCTGGTTTATCTATTGGGGGCTGTTTCTCTCCCAGGGTCAGGTAACCCTCTACCAATTCCCGGTTCAGGAGGTCTTCGACGACAGCCCGGCCCAAATGGCAGGCATGGAACCCGGCGACCGCATCATAGGGATCGATGGCGAGGCGATTTACTCGCCCAATGACCTGCTTACCACCATTCTGTTCAGCCGTGAGAACCCCGTCCGCCTGAGCGTCGTGCGCGGCGGTGTGAACCATGAATTTCTGGTTCTACCCACCTTCCTTAACGAAGAAGATAAGAACGACGAGATCTTACCCCGCCCCAAAATCGGCGTCAGCTTTGGCGTGGAACCGCTGGAACGCTCCTTGGGCTGGGATCTCGGCACCGGGGCGGCCCTGGGCAAAACCATCAGTTCCATTGAGATGACGGCCAAAAGCTTTCTCATGATCGTGGAAGGCCGTGCGTCACTCAAGGGCGTGGGCGGTCCCATCATGATCGCTCAGGCCGTGGGCAAACACGCCCGGGCCGGTCTTGTGGATGTGCTGTTGCTGGCCGCGTTCATCAGCATCAACCTGGGCATCCTCAACCTGTTGCCCATTCCGGTGCTGGACGGAGGCCATATTCTCTTTTTCGGATTCGAAGCCGTTACGGGACGCCCCGTAAACGACATGGTCCGGCAGTTCGCCACGTATGTGGGACTCACCTTTCTCCTGGGCCTCATGGCTCTGACGTTCTATAATGACATCCATCGCATCCTCTTCTCCTGACGGACTGACACTGGCCCTCAACGGGGCTGAGGAACGTCTGCAACTGGTCCTGGGGCATCCCGCCCCTCAAGGAGGGTCCACCCTGTTGGCGGCCCAGGAATGGACCGTACCGGGGCAATCCGTGCGCTTTCTCGCGCCATCCCTGCGGTCCATGCTCGACGCCTTGGGACTGACCACCAAGCACATTCAACGCATCGCCTGCGTCCGCGGTCCCGGCAGCTTCACCGGACTCCGCCTGTCCCTGGCGCTGGCCTCGGCCATTGCCGAGGTACACGACCTTCCCCAGGCAGGCATCGACCACCTGCCGCTCCTGGCCCGCCGCGCCGCACCACTGCTCGCCGGTCCCCTGGCCGTTGTTACCCACTCCCGGCGTCGCCAAGTCTATGTGCAGGGATTCGATCAACAGGCCAAACCACTGGGACCGCCACGGTCCGGAACCATTGAGGACGCAGCCCGCCATTTGGAAACGCTTCACCGCTCGGATGCGCCCCTTTCTGTATTGGGAAGCGGACTGCGCCGCAACGCCGCTTTTTTCACCGACCTGCGTCAAGAAATCGCGTTTCGTGACCTTGGTCCGGCATGGGATGCATCGTCCGCCCAGGATCTTCTGGATGCGGCCTGCGCACCACAAATCCGCTACTCGCATGAGGCTGTTGCGCCGTTATACATGCGCCCGTCCGACGCTGAAGAAAATCTGGATACCATCGCCCGGCAGCGGGGCATGGACCCGGAGCAGGCCCGGGAGATGCTCCGCCGTTCCCGGGATACGGACTGACTCCCAAAGAACCCCGCTCATAAAAAAACGTGCGTCCCACATGGAACGCACGTTTTTTTCGGTAAGCAAAACGCAAACGGCTACGGCGTCATGCGCTCCACTGTTTGCTTCAGCTGACGGCCCAACGGTGTGAGGCTGGAAATTTCCCGCTCCACTTTGGTAATCCCCTTGATCACGGTGGAATGACGACGGCCGAGACGTTCTCCAATGGCGGCCAGAGAAAGATCCGTATGGTTGCGGGCCAGGAAAAACGCGGTGTCGCGGGCGAGCACCACCTGCTGCTTTCGGCTCTTGGAGCGCAGTTGATCCTGAGTCAGTCCATACGTGCGGCAGACAAAGTTGATGATCTGATCATAATCCGGCCGGGGATTGGTCTGGGTGTAGTTGTCCAGCATGTCCCAGGCCAGTTCCATGGAAAGGTTTTGTCTAAGCAGCCGCGCCTTGAGCACCAGGTTATTCAAACAGCCTTCCAGCTGGCGGATGTCTTTGGTGATGCGTTCAGCCAGCAGATTGGACACGTCGTCCGAGACCTGGGCGCCCATTGCCTCGGCCTTGCGCAGAACAATGCGGCGACGGGTTTCGAAATCCGGCGTGCCGATCACCGCCATAAACCCGGAACAAATGCGGGAAACCAGCTGGGAATCCACGTTGGACAGCTCCTTGGGACGGAAGGAGCTGGTCAGCACGACCTTGCAACCGCGTTCCTGCAGAGCCTTCAGCGTGCCGAGCAATTCGTCCTGCATTTTTTCCTTGCCCTGGAAGAAATGCACATCCTCCAGCAGCAACACATCCACGGCTTCGCGAAATTCCGCCTTGAACCGGGTCAGTTCGTTGGCCCGCATGGCCATGACGAACCGGGACGCGAATTGTTCGGAGTTCAAACATGCCACACGGGGATTGGCTCGATTGGACGCGGCGGAAAGCCCTCGGCCGATGGAATGCAGCAGATGGGTTTTACCCAGCCCCGGGCTGGAGCACAAAAAAAGATGATCCGAAAGCAGGGTATTGTGACACATGCTCTTGCTCGCGGCCAGCGCCAGTTCATTGCTGGGACCGGTCACAAAATCCTCGAAGCGGAACCGCCAGCGGACATTGCGGCACACTTCCGGAGTCTGCACGATGGGCAGGCCCATTTGTTGCTGCGGCGAGGAGACGACCGGCGGCGCAACGTTCGCCCGCCCCCCTCCTCGGGCCATGCCGGAAGAGACTCCAGGGGACGTTGGCGCCTCAGCTGCGGCAGCCTGTGTTTTGGCGGTTTGTGCGGCGTCCACCTTCACCTCCACGCGCGGGGAGGAGCCGATGGTCTGCAATGCGGCGTCGGCGATCACGTTCAGGAGTCGATCACGCACCCAGCCAGCCACAAAATCATTGGGGGCCAGCAGGGTGAGTACGCCATTTTCGTAACGGGCGGACAGCGGGCGGATCCATATAGTAAAAAGCCCTGGGTTGAGGCTCTTTTCGAGTGTTTTGAGGATGTCGTTCCAGACGTCTTTGATCATGAAGGAGTCACTACCGTATGGATGGAATCTGCTCAAAGAGGCTGACCACGGAAGCCCCGTGGAAGCGCCGAACTCTTATCTACAGCTCATCTCTTTGTAAAAGTTGAAAAAGGTGCACAACACGCGTTAGAGCCGTTTCTGTCTTTGCGGCACAACAGCGGACCGTGCAAGGACTTTTGACTTTTCTTCACCATGAATCAACAAGTGTGAAAAAAGTTTTCCACAGGGATGATTCTTGATTTCGTCATTTTCCTTACAATTACTTTAATTTTTTTCTCATAGATAAAAAGTTATAACCGACTTTTCTAGACATTCATTCGTCTCTTTCCTACACGTATAACATTAACACTATGTTTTTTTTGGACAAAAAAAGATCAGATAAAATTTCCGATCTTCCTCTTCAACCAATGGCAGTTCCCCAGGCGTCATCAGGAAATCCAGAAGCGCCAAGGGTTGGTAACCATTGTCTCGCTTTAGTAACAACGATTTCGTTCAAAAAAACGGTCCCCTCGGGGACATTGATAAAAAGGCATTGAAATGTCGAAGAGTTGTCGCCTGGGGGATACCCCCAGGCCGATAGGATCTTCGACTTACGCCATATCCTTACGCAGTGGGTATTTTCCGCAGGTAAACCGCTCCGATTCCG
Source organism: Paucidesulfovibrio gracilis DSM 16080 (assembly GCF_900167125.1). NCBI lineage: Bacteria > Pseudomonadati > Thermodesulfobacteriota > Desulfovibrionia > Desulfovibrionales > Desulfovibrionaceae > Paucidesulfovibrio > Paucidesulfovibrio gracilis. Next base: position 368,549 of record NZ_FUYC01000002.1, on the reverse strand, counting down.
GGCAGTAGCCCAACTCCACGCACCTGGCTCCAGCCGTGGCAAAAATCGCGGGCAACTTCTCTCGACAAATGACGAGCATGGCATCGGCCAAGGCTCGAATCTCCCACTGCGCCCGAGCACAGCAGCGCAAATGGAAAAAATGCCGCAAGGCCCGGCAGTTCATCGTCAGCACGATTTTGGTTTCCGCTGCCTGCGGCAGGACAAACCGGGCATCCTCATTGGCCTTGGATGCACGCCCGTGCGCCACCAGGATGTCACGCAGATCCGCATACGCGCTCCCCACCTCCTGCATAAAGGCCTCAAACCGTTCACGCGCCTCCGGAATTCGGGCAATGGCCGGAGGCAGGATGTACTCCATGTCCGACTCCGTGACATACCGCTGACTTTGCTGCGAGTAGGAAGCCAGCCTGTGGCGCACCAGCTGGTGCGAGCAGGCTCGGGAAATGCCTTCCACCGCAAAGCTAAAGCTCACATGCTCCACAGGGCTGTCGTGGCCGGATTCCAAAACGCGGCTGACCAGTCCCGCCTGCTTTTCCGGGGGGATCTCCCCGTTCAGCAGGCGGGGCCACATGTCGGCCACAAACCCGGCATGATAGCATTGCCGAAAGGCGGCATACAACAATTCAAGCGCGTTGGGCGTCATGCTCAACAGCTCGACACGCAATTTTTTTTCGGCCATGAAGCACTCCGATGATCTCGTTGGGGCATGGCGCCCGGCAAGCGGTCTACCTGTCCAGCGTCACGGTACGCGCCCGGCCCGGGGTCAACTCCACGGACCGCCCTTGCACCACAAGGTGTACCGCGTCCTTGGACGACTCCAACAGGGTGACGCGCAACTTGCCCGGCTTCAGCCGCAGGCCGTACCAATCACCCCGAAAACGGAGTTTCAGCTCCAATTCGGACCAATGCGCGGGAAGATGCGGCTGGATCGTAAGACGCTCCCCTGTGACGTCCACCCCGGCAAAATAGCGGGTTACGATGTCCAGGGTTCCGGCCATGACGCCGGTATGAATCCCTTCCAGCGTGGTGCCGCCCTGACTATCGTGGATGTCGCTGACCAGAGCCTCAAGGAACCATTGCCAGGCAGTGGCGTCATCCCCGAAATAACTGGAGATAAGCGCATGAACCACCTTGGAGAGCGTAGACCCGTGGCTGGTGCGCCCCTCGTAATAGTCATAGTTCCGGCGCAACAATGTGGCCGGGTCGCCCACGTCATGCCCGAGTCGGCCAAGAATGTCCACAATGGTTTCGGGGGGGAGAGCATAAAACATCATCAACGTATCCGCCTGTTTGGCCAGCTTATAATGGTCCGGCGAATCCCCCTCGGCCTTGAGAATGCGGTCCAGACGGTGGATGTCCCCGTATTTGGCGCGATAGGCGTCCCAATCCAGCTCATCCAATCCGAAATACCCGGCAAACTGTTCTATAACGCCCTGCTCGTTCAGGCTGACGTGCAGTCCTCGGGCGATTTCCTGCCAGCGCTCGGGTTCTTCGTCACGCAGACCCGACCGCTTCGCCACCCGCTTGCGGTCCGCCGGAGAAAGCCGCTCCAGAAGATCCACAGCCCGTTCCAACAACCAGGAACTCATCACATTGGTGTAGGCGTTGTCTCGCAGCCCCTCCCGATTGGAACCAGGCAGGGATTCATGAAATTCATCCGGTCCCATGACGCCGTCAATGTGCCATTGTCCCGTGGCTTCGTCCTTTTGGGCAATGGACCCCCAAAACCGGGCGATGGAGAGCATCAACTCGGCCCCCTGACGGCGCATGAAGTTCCAGTCTCCGGTGCAGTGCACATACCGCCAGGTATTGAAGAATACGGCGATGGAAACATGACGCTGGCGACGCGACAGGTCCGGTCCCCAATCCCCGCTTTTGGGGTTGAAATGAACCTCCTGGGTCTCCTCCTCCCCACCGTCCGCGGTCTGCCAGGGAAACATAGCGCCTTCGTATCCGTGCTCGCGGGCATACTGCCGCGCCCCCTCCAACCGGTTGTAGCGATAGGAAAGCAGCGCCTTGGATATTTCCGGGAAACGCAGATCATAGAAGGGCAGGATGTACAGTTCATCCCAAAAAATATGACCACGGTAGGCCTCGCCCGAAAGTCCGCGCGCAGGCATGCCCGCATCCAAATTCCGGTTATGCGGCGAGGCCGTCACCAAAAGGTGATAGGCGTGCAGCCGCAAGGTGCGCTGCACCAGCCGATCGCCGCCCACCTTGATGTCCGCCTTGTCCCACAGGCGTTCCCAGGCTTTGGCGTGTCCGGCATGAAGCTGCCGGAAACTACGCGCCCGATCCAGTCGGGCCACGGACGCCCGGCGCGGTTCCTCCGCATCCAGCGAGGTATACACGCTGACCAGCTTGTCCACGGCGTAACAGCGGCCTTCTCCAGCCGGGAAGGACAACTCCTCACCAATGAATGCACGGTCGGGGCAGACTTCCCGCGTGCCGTGAATACGCCGCCCCTCGTCAAACAGAACGTGTTTGGCGCTCATGGCCACGTGATAGCCCGAAGCCGTGGTGCGCGTTTCCAAAAACACGCCGCCCGCGGCCTTCCCGCTTTTCACAAACTCAAGGTGCTGCTGGTTGAGTTGACGGTACCGGGCCACGCCGTCATTGATGATGTTGCCGTCAATACCCGAACGCACCGTCACCCGGCCGGACCAGTTCACCGGGGTCAATTCCAACCGCTGGGCCAACAGATGCGGATCCGCCATGCTGGCCAACCGCCGCGACACCAACCGCGTTATGCGGCCAAGATTGTCCTTGACCACCATACGCCGTTCAAGCACGGCTTCACGCAGGTGCAGCGCATGGGAATAGGAAAGCACCTCCATGTCCATGGGGCTGATATATTCGCCCTGGTCCACCCGAAATTCCATGAGCAGCCAGTTGGGGCAGTTCACAAAATCATTATTATAAATATCACGTCCATGCAGCGGAGTGGGAATTTTGTTGAACACACCAGCCAGATATGTCCCCGGGTAGTGGTGCTCGGAAGCACGCTCCGTTTCCAACGCCCCCCGGACACCGAGGTATCCGTTGCCCACCGTGGTCAGGGCTTCTCGCAACTTCTCGTTTTCCGGATCCAGCCCCTGGTAGGCAAAGGTCCAGCCATCCCGTTCCAGGCCGTTGCGGAACCAGTCCTCCAGATCGTCCACACTGATTTCACCCAGATCACGCACGGCCAAATCCGCGCCATTGGCCAAAAGCACATCCCCGGGCGTCTCTCGGGCCACCCCCAATGTCAGGCCAAAATTTCCCGCGCATCCGGCCTGCACGCCGGAGATAGCATCCTCCACCACCACGCACTGCCCGGGCCGTAGGTCGAGGTTGGCCGCCGCAGTGGTAAAAATGTCCGGATCCGGCTTGCCCTTCAGCCCCAATTCCAGGGAAACGTCTCCATCCACCCGGGTCTCGAAAAGATCATCCAATCCCGCCAATTCCAGAATCAACCGGCAGTTGCGGCTGGACGAGGCCACGCCCACGCGGATGCCGCGCCGCTTCAATTCGCGCACAAGTTCCACCGAGGAGGCAAACACGTCCGGTCCCTCCTCCTTGAGCACCTTCTGAAAATCAAGATTCTTGCGATTGCCCAGGCCGCAAACGGTTTCCACGTCCGGGCTGTCGTCATGGTCGCCGAAAGGCAGGTCAATGCCCCGCGACTCCAAAAAGCTCCGAACCCCCTGCATGCGCGGCTTCCCGTCTACATACGCAAGATAGTCCTCCGCGGTGAAGGGCTGGAAGGGTTTGCCGTCCCGCTCGGCCACCTGTTGCAGATATCGGTTGAACATGCTTTCCCAGGCCATGGAATGAACCCTGGCCGTTCCGGTAATCACGCCATCCAGATCGAAAATCACACCTTGCGGTCCGCTGGTCGACATATTCGCTCCTTGCAAAACCTTCTTGTGCGGCAATAAGCCGCGTCACATCCCGGTTCGAAGATATCCCTGCGACGCCTTATACGTCGGAACGGGCCAGCATGCCCAATGCCGTCACCAGCACATCCGGCCGCGACACCACGAGAGAAGAGGGCGTGAGCCGCCGCACATCGGCCGCCAGTTCCTCATCCCGGGTCACAAAGACCACCCAGGTCTCCGGACACCGTTCCAACACGGCCTGGGCCAGCGGCAGATCCGAGCGGGTGTCCCCACTGACCAGATTCGGCCCCTTTTGCAGGTCCAAGGCAAAGGTCTGGTCCAAAAACGCCACGCCCTCGGCCTTGCTAAAATCTTTGCCGCCCTGCTCGTCATCCACCGTAAGAATCACCTCCACATCCAGACCTGTGTCCTCGATGTAGAAATGACGACCTTCCGGGTCCACCTCCGCGACCACCTGGCCGATCACGGCCAAAAACGCCTTGGACTCATCCTCGGGAATCGTACCGGTGATGTCCTGGCGGGCAATGGTGGTCTGCCCGAATTTCCGCTGATACCCGGAACCGATGAGCGTAAACGTACCATACGCTGGCTCGCAAAGCAGGGTCTCCATCCGCGCGTTGAAGGCATCGAGCAGCGCCTGCTTTTCCGGCTCAATGGGAAACACCCGCCGCGCTCCTTCCAGGTCCAGACACTCCCGTCCCTTGGACGCGGCATAGATGAAGGACCCGTCAGGATTCACACTGACGTTGACGATGCCGGGGTCGCGCAGGGGCGCAGAGGTGATGAACACTGAGCGCCCCACATGGACCCGCGCATAGCGGGAAAGAAAGACCGCATTGTATGCGGATTGGATGGACGAGTTGTAACGCCCGCAATAGTTGTTGGTGGTGCCGTCCCGGTCCGTAATCCAGGCTTTGAAGGAACGCCCCTGCAAGACATTCAGTGCCGTGCTGACTTCCTGGGAAAAATCGGGATGCAATTGCGCCAGAAAGGTCAACAGAGCGTCCTCGCCCTGTCGAAGATAAAGCACGTCCTTTTCCAGTTCGCCAATCTCGTACCCGAGATCCAGCTCCATGGATCGGCCGGGCGTGACCTCCAATTCCGCCTTTCCGTCAGGACGCAAGATGTTTCGCAAGTCCTCAAGCGTTGTTTCCAACACCCGTACCAGCGCGGAATCCGGCACCCGGCCTGCGGCAATATCCGCCACGGCCCGGACGCGCACTTCCCGGGTCTGGTGCATGCGCTCGTAAAACCCTTTCAAGTCCACAATCGGCGTTGGTTCCATGCCCTGGCCCATGATTCCTCCATCCCTGCCGGTGGCGTTGTTCGCTCCGGACCATTGATTCCCGTTATCGTACCATATACAATTTGTCTGCTGCGCTTGCAGCCGTGGCCTCGGCGCTCAGGCCGCCGGGCAACAAAAAGTGCAGCATGCGCATGAACACCGGTTCCCATTCATCTATTTCCGCAAAGATACGGCGCTTGCACTCCTCATCCACCACCAGACCGCGGGCCTCGGCCACCGCCTGCACCCCGGCCATGGTGTAAAATACCACCCCACCGGCGTTCAGCGTTGATGCCAATGCTTCATCCTGCAACAGCTCTTTATCCACGGAAGCCACCACCCGGTCGCCATCCAAGGCGGACTGGAGCGCGGCGGCATCCGCAATTTCGACAAAGCCCAGCTTGAGCCGTGCAGCCAGAATGCGCCCCACTTCCCGGCGTCCCGATCCCTCCGGGCCGATGAAAAATACGCTTTTTCCGGCGGAGCGTACCGCAGGTTCCCCCGGACCGCCGTTATACACGCGTGTTTGATCCGGTTCCTCCACCTCAACCTTCTTGACCTGATCCGCATCAATATTCGTCCGTCGCATGAGCGTTTCCTCCGCTGATAATTTTTCTCCAGCATACCCAAGGCTTCACATAATGCAAAGCCGGAGAGAACGCCCGCCCCGCCGCGCCCGGGGGTGGGCAGTGCCGCAATTTACAGGTAGGATCTTTGCATGCCCAAGGAATACGTACATTTTCAAATCGCCCTGCAATCGGCCCATCTGCCGCAAAACGGTCGTCTGGGCGCGGACGCCCGCAATCACGTTCCCTATCTGCTCCTGGGGGCGGTATTTCACGATGTCCTGTTTTACCTGGAGCGTCCATGGGCCGGGGAACCAAAACCCATTCTCCGTTTGCCTCACCGGCTCCATGGCGGTGGGGGCCACGACCCATACGACCTGCTTCGTATCCAGGCCGCCCACGCCACGGAAACCCGCGCCCCCCAGGCCCGGGCCTTGCTCGCGGGCATGGCTTCCCACATCGGCGCGGACACGGCCATGCACCCTCTTATCCATTACCTCTGCGGCAACTATTACGCGGAGCCACTGGCCGTGGAACGACACCGGTTTCTGGAATCCTGCCTGGATTTGTCCATGGCCGGCAGCCGGACCGAACTTGGCCGCTATGCCCTGGCCGGACTGCTACGGCAGACCGACCCCCTGACCCATTGCGCGACAAAAGGACTGGCCGATCTGATTCGCTGCCGAGAAGCGGACGTATGTAATGCCCTGCAACGTGCCTGGACCATTTTCCGCCGAATGAATTCATTCTCCCTGTCCCGCGCCGGGAGTCTGGCCGCACAGTTACGCCCCAGGCTCCCCCGAAAACTACAAGTCCTGCGGGATATCCTGGCTCTGGCGATCCCGCCCCGGTCCATGGTGCTCCAGGAAACAGCAACGCTCTCCGGCCCGCTCCGCTACGCCCACCCGGTGACCGGCACACCGGAAACCGTCACATTCCACGCATTGCAGGCCCAAGCCCGGCAAAACACCCTGCATCTCTGGCACCAGCTGGAACCCCTGGCCTTTGGAGAAGCCGCCCCGGATTCCCTCGTTGGTCCCGGTCCAGGACTGGACAGCGGATTACCCGGCCTGGATATGCAGCACGCCGTCCACTTCGCCCAGCCGCGCTTTCCCGCAGTGTAACGCGTCAGGCTTCCAAGACCAGACGTACGTTCACGCTGATCGGATCGAACACCAGATGATAGCCAAGATAACGAAAGAGCTTGGCAGACCCGTAGTTGACGCCCCAAAGCGTGCGGTCCAGATCAAAATGCGCTTCCAGCGTCATGCGGCCCGCCTCCAGATTTTCCAGCGTCGCCTCGCACTCGAACGGGGCGCGAACGCCGCGCAGCTCCAATGTTCCCTGTACCGCGTGATTCGGCTGCCTCGGTTCCCGGTGCAGTGGACGCATGGTTTCAATCGCCAGCCGCGCCCGGGGAAACGCGTCGGTATGAAAAAAGTCCTCGGACAGCAAATGGGCCACCAGCACACTGCGCAACGACTCCTCTTCCACGTCATGATTGCGGATGCTGCGCATATCCAGAACAACTTCTCCCGATGCCTGGTCCGACGAAAAACGAAACGAACCGGACTCCACGTCCAGACTGCCCCGATGCGAACCGGAAGTGTTGCGCCCCTCCCAACCAATGGTACTTTCCGCGGGAAGCACCGTAACCACGCCCGACGGGGCTTGAAAAACAGCCTCCTCGTCCAGATCCGAGGCCGGGGCTTCCCCCTCCACGGATCCTCCCTCCCGAATCCAGGCACGGATACCGCCGCCCAGCCGGAAGACCGAAATCCATCCCGCCTGAAGAAGCTTTTCTTCCGCCACCATGGCCGAATGATCCTCGTCATCCACGCCGTAAACAACCACCGGCTTATCCCGGTCTTCCACAAGTTCCGCCATCTGGTCCAAAAACGTCACGTTGTAGACGCAGGCCGATACCGCTCCGCTGACGTGCTGCCTGGCAAATCGCTCCTCAAACAACACATCCACCAGCAGGGGACGATCGCCACGATCCAGAATGGCGCGAAGCTCCCGCACGGTAATAACCGCCATGGACACACTCCTTTCAGGGGATGCCCCCCCTGATCAACATGGTTTGCCCTTATCCTACACACCGCACCTTTTTGCGGCAACATGTCCTAAGAAAGAAACGCATGCCTGGACCGACAACCCATTCCCCGCTTCCGGGTTGCGGTACCGAGCCTGGTAGGATACAAGCAAAATTATTAAAAAATCAGGGAGGAAGCATCTTGAAAAAATTACTTCTCATCGGCGCGGCCGCCGTAGTGCTCGTGGTGGGCATTCTGGTCTACGTACTGCTGAACGTGGACTCCATCGTGGAAATGGGCGTGAATGAATTCGGCCCGAAAGTCACCCAGACCGAAGTGCATCTGGACAACGCGGACATCGGACTGTTCTCAGGCTCGGGCGCACTCAACGGCTTGCGCGTGGGCAACCCCGTGAACCGGGGATTCAAGCCTCGCGACCTCCTGGCCGTGGGTACCATCAGCGTGCAGCTGGACCGCGACTCGCTGCTCTCGGACACCATCATTATTCACGAAATCGTCATTGATGCCCCGGCCATCGTGTACGAGACCCAGGGCAAAATGGATAACTTCGAAGCACTGCTCAAAAATATCCAGGAATCCACGGGCGGCAGCAAGGCCGAGGCTAGCGGCGAAAGCGAACCCGCCGGGGAGCAACCCGCGGAAAGCAAGCCATCCAAAAAATTGATCATTGAAAACGTATACGTCCGCAACGGACAGGTCACCGCCGACATCACCGGTCTTCCCGGCGAAGGACTGAGCCTTGATCTGCCGGAAATCCATATCGCGGACATCGGCAAGGAAAGCGGCGGCACCACCCCGGCAAAGGCCGCAGCCAAACTCGTGGACGGCCTGTACGACGGTCTGCAGCAGGCCTTCAAGGATTCCGGCGATATCGTCATGCAGGGTGGGGAATGGCTCATGGACCAGGCCGGCGGGGCCACCCAGGGCGCCCAGGAAGAAGTGGAAGGCGCGGTGGATGAACTGAAAGGCCTGTTCTAGCCGCGCAGACACACTCTGCGTTGCATCCGCATACAAACCAAAACGCCGCTTCCATAGTGGAGGCGGCGTTTTTTTGGGTCCGTTATCACCGGAAAATTCTCATAGAAAAGACCGTTGCCTCACACGGCGAGCAACGAATCCCAGGCAGGGGAACGTTATTTTTTCCCAGGCAAACCGGGCATGCCCCCGGCAATCCGCACGGCCTGGGCCAACGCTTCGGGCAGCAGCGTTTCCACGTCGCGAACGCCGAGCCCCAGCATCTCCCAGCAAGCTACATGCAACTCCGGTATGACCACATCCCCGCTGCTTCGTCCCACGGTCATGGAAGCGGCCAAGACCTCGGCCACATGCAGTGCCGCTGTACCCGGATCCTCTGAAGAGCCGGTCCCTCGCCGACGCCCCACCAGTTCGGCCACGGACTCGGGCATACCCTTCCGGGACAAAAGCCTGACACCGAGTTCCGGAGTCGTGATACCGAGATACTTTTTCTCCAGCCGTTCCCAGGGCGTTGCGCCATCGGCCAGGGAGCGCACGAACGCGCCGTAGGTGCCGGGAACCACCATACGGGCCAGCAAACCACCCACATCATGCAACAGCCCAGCGGCAAAAAACCATTGTCCGCTCAATCCGGCCCGGCGTGCCAACGCCTTGGAAAGTACACCGCACAAAACAGAACGTCGCCAAAAACCGGACGATCCACCAAAGGCACGCACCACGGCAACAACCAACGCCAGAGCCGACAATTCATCAAACCCGGCAAAGGCCACGGCCCGTTGCAGGGAGTCCACACGCCGTCCCACGCCGTAAAACGGGCTGTTGACCAGACGGAGCAACAAGGCCGCCAACACAGGATCGCTGCGAACGGCCTCGGCCACCCGATTTGCGTTACTCATCCTGCCTTGCATGGCCTTTTCCACCCGACAAAATTCCTCCGACAGCGGAGTTTCTTCCAGGGCGTCAAGCAGTCGGACCAGCGGAGCGGTTTCGGCACAACTCCCGGCTGACGGTTCCGGCCATGTTCCCAGCAGGTCTCGAACAGCCTGCCCCAACGCCGGACGCCGTACAGCCCGCATCAGGGGGTGGGCGGCATCGTTGCGACACATAGCCCGTTCCCAAAGGGCAAACGCCCGTGACGCGATTTCCCGTTCCCGCAATACAGAAAAGGAATTCGACGTATCCGGTTCTTCACAGATCATCCGATCCATTTCGCGGAACAAAACATCCAGACGTTCCGAAGTGGCGGCGGCCTCCCGCCCGCTCGGGCAGGAACCATGCGGAGGAAACAACGACTCTCGGCGGGGCTGCGGCATGGGGTTCTCCTTGCAATATAGCTGAACGTCGGCAAATCGACGCTCCCCCTCCAACTAAGCAGCTATCATGCCAAGCCATGCGCATCATTTTCCAAACGTCCTCCGCATCCCGCTGAAACGTCGTGACGAAACCGCACAAAAAAAATGTTTCGGCCTCTAAAGTTTTTTCCGTGGGGGTCGATAAAACGGGCAACTCAAGAAGGAAAAGGGCACCGGAGCCGTGCCCGTATCCATTTAGGCAAGGAAGCCGCAACCGTTTCAAGGAGGAAAGTATGTCCCTCGTCGTTAACCACAACTTGATGGCCATGAATGCGGCGCGCAACCTGAGTCAGTCTTATGGCGCACTCAGCAAGTCCACGGCGCGCCTGTCCTCGGGTCTGCGCATCACCACCGCCGCGGATGACGCCGCGGGTCTCGCCATTCGCGAGTTGATGCGCGCCGACATTAGCGCCCTGCAGCAGGGCGTTCGTAACGCCAACGATGCTATTTCCCTGATCCAGACGGCGGACGGCGCCCTCGGCGTCATCGACGAAAAGCTCATCCGCATGAAGGAACTGGCCGAACAGGCGGCCACCGGTACGTACACCTCGGACCAGCGTCTGATCATCGACTCCGAATATCAGGCCATGGCCTCGGAAATCACCCGTATCGCCAACTCCACGGACTTCAACGGCATTTACCTGCTCAACGGCAACCTCTCCGGTGACAACAGCGCCCACGACGGAACCGGGCTTGTGGCCACCGGCCCGCTGAAGGTCCACTTCGGCACCGAGAACGACAGCGCCGAGGACTACTACTACATCTCCATCGGCACTTCCACGTCCTCTGCTCTGGGTGTCGGCTTGTCCGCCACCACGTCCAGCGGCCGTGCCATCTCCACCCAGGCTCTGGCCCAGGAATCCCTGGTGGCGCTGAAGAACGCCATCACCTCCAAGGATAAGATCCGCGCCAACCTCGGTGCCTTGCAGAACCGCCTGGAGAACACCATCACCACGCTGAATACCCAGGCCGAGAACCTGCAGGCCGCTGAATCCCGCATCTCCGATGTGGACGTGGCCAGCGAAATGACCGAATTCGTCCGGTCGCAGATTCTGACCCAGTCCGCCGTGGCCATGCTGTCCCAGGCCAACTCGCTGCCGCGTATGGCCCTGCAGCTCATCGGCGGTTAATGGTAAGAGGCATCACAGCTCGACCCAATCCAGGGCGAGCCAAACGGCCGGATCGCCCCCATTCGGGTGGTCCGGCCTTTTTCATTCATGGCACCTCAATTGCAACCTTGCGTAGCGGAGAACCAGACAAGGAAAATTTTTCCCAGGCAGGAAAGCCATGAGTGATTACACGTCAGGACAAATAAATTTCGCCGGGCTCGGCAACGGCACCGACTTCAACCAGCTCATCGACGGAATGATCAAGATCGAGCGCAACCGTGTGGTGCGTCTTGAATCCTGGAAATCCGAATGGGAAGCCAAGGTCGAGGCCTTTAATGAGCTGAACACCCGCATGCTCTCCCTCAAGTCCACAATGGAAGGCATGAACACGGTCAATGAATTTCTGACCAAGTCCGTAACCAGTACGTATTCTGACGTGGTTTCCGCCACGGCGGACAGCTCCGCGGAAGTAGCCTCCCACACGGTGCGCATCAACCAACTGGCGCAAAACGCCATCCTGACGAACCAAAACGGTTATCTTGCCACGGATGCGGAAGTCACGGCATCCGGCGCCGGTGCCACGTTTGAATACTCCTACCAGGGTGTGAGCCATTCCCTGAACGTGCCAGGCGGCACCACCCTGCAAGGACTGCAAAACCTGATCAACAACGATCCGGACAACCCCGGTGTGAAGGCCAGCCTCATATCCGACGGCTCCGAGGTCTACCTGCAATTTCGCGGCATGGATCTGGGCGAGGACGCCACCCTGGAAATCGGAGCCGGAACCACGCTTTCGGGCTTCACCGCTGCAGATTTCGACGTAACCCAATCCAACCAGAATGCCGAATTACGAGTTAACGGCTGGCCCACCTCGGACTGGATATCCGTACCGTCCAACACCGTCACCGGCATTGTGGACGGCCTGACGCTCAATCTGAAGGGTTCATCCCTGGGAACGGACATCTCCCTGACCGTGAATACGGACAAGGAAGCCGTAAAGGAAAATGTGCGCACCTTCGTGGATCAGATCAACGAAGTTCGCAAGTACATCCTGGAAATCACCAACTTCGACACCGTGGAAGAGGAAGGCTCCCTGCTCACCGGTAACTACGGCGTGGAAATGATTTCCCAAAACCTGAAAAATATCGCTTCGGAAAAGGGCTTGGGATTCTTCTATTATGATGACAGCGGGGCCGCGCCCCAGGGAGATGTCTTCTCTTCGCTTTCCCAGGTGGGCATCCTCACGGACGCGGATGAAAACTCCCCCACGGCCGGACTGCTCCAAGTGGACGAAGAGCGCCTGGACGAAGCCCTGGCCGAAGACACCGACGCCGTGGCCAAACTCTTCAGCGCGGACCATGAAGGCGGCGTCTACAACACCAACGACCTGGCCTATTACTCTCACATCGACAGCATTACCCAGGCAGGCTCCTATAAGGTCAAATACACGGTGGACGGCTCCGGCGAAATCACCGAAGCCTGGATCAACGGATTCAAGGCCAGCATCGACAACGTCAACCACCGGATCACTTCGCCGTCCAACAAGGTGGCCGTGGGCGATACCCTGGTGGAACAAAACCCCTCCGCCGGTCTTGTGCTCGATGTGCTGAACAGGGCGCCCGGCACCTATCCGCCGAGCGGCACCAGCGATGAGGATTATCCTCTCGGCGTGCTCAAACAGGGGAAGACCGGCCAGTTTATCAATGAATTGAAAGAGTTGACCAACGAAAACACCGGTCCGCTTCATATCCTTGAAGAAAACTACGAAGACATCATGGATATGATCGACGATAAAATCGCCTATGAGGAAAAACGCATCACCAAGATGGAGCGGACCCTCAAAGAAAAATTTGCCAGGCTCGACGCGCTGCTCGGACAATACGAAGGACAGTCCGCGCAGCTCACGAGCCAGATCAGCCAAATGTCTCAAGGCTAAACACCGGAACCATGGAATGCCCGCCCAGGGCACCAAGCATCCAGGAGGACCATAACCATGAGCAAGGCCGCACACGCCTACCTTGCCACCCAGGTGACCACCACCACCCAGGGACAGCTCTTGATCATGCTCTACGACGCGGCCATCAAGTTCCTCAAGCAGGCCAAAGAGCGGATCGAGGCCAAGGACTACGCCAAAAAGGGCATCCTGATTTCCAGGGCCATGGACATCATCAGCGAACTGGCCAACAGCCTGAACCGCGACAAAGGCGGAAAGCTCGCCAACAACCTGGATTCGCTGTATATGTTTTGCAACATCCGGCTGGCCAAGGCCAATCTGAAAATGGACACCAGGATGATCGACGAAGTGTTGAATATTCTGGAAAACATTCGCTCTGCCTATGCCCAGATCGTACCGGAAACCGAAAAACAGCTCTCCGGCCAGGCCCGCACCGGGCTAAACCGGGCCGCCGCTCTGGGGGCCGCCGCCGCGAAGAAGGGCCAGGAAACCACTACAGCTACGGAATCGAACCCCACGCCCCCTACGGCCGCACAGGGCGCGAAAGCCGTCCCAGCCTCACAATCCGCGACGCCTTCTTCGGCCCCCGCACAGCCAAGCCCAACGCCTCCCACGCAACCTCAGGCATCAAAACAGCCGCAGGAACAGCACGCTTCCGCCGCAGCACAACAACCTGCCCCGGCAGCAAAGCAACAACCTGCAGCCCCGCAGCAGCAAACGGCCGACGAGGAACAGCCCAAGCAACCGCCCAAGCCGTCCTTGTCCAAATCCGTAAACCTGCTCCGCCAACGGGCCGCGTCCGCCTATTCCAACTCTCTCTGAGCGGTTCGATCCGGTCCGGCATGGCACGATGCGCCGGGCCGGACGCAGGGGAGGACAAACGCCCGGGACCGATGGTCCGATGAAACGGTACTCTGATTCTGCCCTTCATCGACCGGAAAGACAGTCCGCCGCTGATGGCGTTCCCCTTGCCAAGTTCAGGAAAATGGGCCAAACAGATTTTCGAGCCATGTCTGAACCAGTCCGCATTCTGCATATCGCCAACTCCCTGGGGCTCGGCGGCACGGAAAAGGTGCTCCAGCTCTTTGCGAGCCACCTGAATCCGCGCCAATGGGAGTGCGTGGTGTATTCCCCCCGCGACGGTGAACGCGGCCAGATGCTTCGGGCCATGGGGCTGACCACATACATCCATGACGACCTGCTGCACATCCTCAAAACCGTGCGCCCCACCCTGGTCCATGTTCACCGGGCTGGCTGGCCCGAACCGGCCTTGATGCGGCCCTTGCGGCTTTGCAACATCCCCGTGGTGGAGACCAACGTCTTCGGACACCATGACCCCAGTCCGTCGGGGCGCATCGTCGCCAGACACCTCTTTGTCTCCCATTTTTGCGCCAAACGATATTCCGTGCAGTACGGAATTCCATCCACGCCGCCCCTCTACGACGTACTCTACAACCCCGTCGATACGGATTTCTTCGCCAAGGCGCATTCCAGCTCCCTTGATTTCTCCAACCCTGTTGTGGGCCGTATCTCCCGCCAGGATCCAGGAAAGTGGTCCTCCATGGCCCTGGACTTCCTTCCCTACGCCCTTGAGCGGGTACCCGAAATGCGCTACCGCGTCATCGGAGCCACACCCAAAGCCCGTACCCTGGCGGAACAGCACGGCGTGGCACACTGTGTCGAATTCCTGCCGGGCGTTCGCACCGATGCGGAACTGGCCGAATTTTACAAAAGTTGCAGCGTACTGGCCCACGCCAACGACCGGGGGGAATCCTTCGGCCTCGTCATTGCCGAGGCCATGGCCTGCGGTCTGCCCGTGGTCACGCACCCCAGCCCGCCCCCCCGGGACAACGCCCAGGTGGAATTGGTGGAAAACGGCGTAACCGGCATCGTAGTCCGCAACGCCGAAGAGTACGGCCGGGCCGTATCCCACCTGCTCACCCATCCGGAACTGGCCCAAAAACTGGGTCGGGCCGGACAGCAAAAAGCCCAGCGTCTCTTCCGGGTCCAGACACTTGTACGTCGACTCGAAGCCATTTACACCAGCGTGCTCGCCGAACACGGAGTAACCGTCCATGCCCACTGAACCGCATCTGTTCCACGCCTATACTGAAGAAATCCTCGCCTTCGAATGGAAAGACACCCCCTCCCGGGACGCGGTACCCAAGGAATGCCCGGAAACCGAACTGGCGGAACACGCGGAACGCCTTGTGCGTTTGTTGGAGAAAAGCCGCAAGGACCGGCTGGTGCTCCTGGGAATCGGCTCGGGACGCTTGCTCTCTCTCTTGCGTGAACAGCTGCCTGCGGCCACGCGGCTGACGGTTTGCGAAAGCAACCCCGCCCGGGCCAGAGCGGTCCGCGAAGCATTTCCGGAGCTGCGCGGCACTCCCGACGGCTCCCTGCAATGGCTGGTGGACACCTCGCCCTGGGCGTTGGTTTATTTGCTGGCCCAGGACAACGCCCTGCCTGACCAAGCCATGATACAACTCAATCCGGAGCTGGCGGCCAAGGAAAAGAGCGACTACCAATCCCTCCAACGCACCCTGACCCTGGCCCGCCCCCACGCGGCCATCAACGGAACGCCTTTCGGCCACTTCGCGGTGCAGGCTCCGTCCCTGTCCGTGGGCTGCGTTCTGCACCCGGATGAACCTGATCTGGACAATTTTTTTGCACAGTTCCCGGACTGGGTGGAGGAACTGATTGTGCTCTGGGACGCCGAGGAGGTGCCTCCCCGGGAAATCTCCGCCGCCTGCCCGGTTCACCAATTCGCCCGCCCCCTGAACAATGACTTCGCGGCCCAGCGCAACCACATGCTGGAGCAATGCAGTGCGGAATGGGTGCTGTACCTGGACGGTGACGAGCGCCTTTCCGACGACCACTGGACCCTGATGCCGGGTCTGTTCCCCGTGCGGGGCGTGCAGGCCTACTTTTTCCCCCGTCTGACCTTCTTGCCAGACGAAGACCATTGCCGCGTGGGCTACGGTCTCTGGCCGGATCTGCAACTTCGGCTCTTTCGCAACCACGCGGACCTGCGTTTCGAACAACCGGTCCACGAACGGCTTACCGGCGTTTCCGGACGAACAGGGCTGATCCTGGATGCGCCCATCCTGCACTATGCCCACACACGCAAGCGTCCGGAAGCCCTGGCACAAAAGCTCCAAAAATTCGACAAAGCCTCGGGCGGATCACTTCACCACCGGCTCAGCCCGGAATATCCCCATTTACCGCTACGGCGATTTTTGCGAGCCAATCCGCTCTGCAACGAACTGCGGCTCCTGTTGCTGCCGCAGGCTCCGGTCCGTTGAACGCGGGTTGCGTCGTCCCCGGTTCTCACGTATGTGAGATTTCGATATTTGAGATAAAAACATCCAGCCCCGCCCGGTCCGGCGCATCGAACAATATGCAAATCAAATGCCCCCAGTGTGACTTTACCAGGGATGTTCCCGAGGATAAAATCCCAAAGAAAAGTGAAATGGCCACCTGCCCCCGGTGTGGCGTCAAATTTCGCTTCCGGGCGATCCCGGCCGAAGAGTTTGCTTTTGACGACCAGCATACCACGGAATCTCCCTCTCCATCCGAGCAAGCCTCCTCCGCGCGGCAGGACTCCGGCTTTTACGGCCCGGACGGGCGACTCCATTCGCGTCCGTCGCCGGGTCCGGTCCCCGCACAGGACGAGCAGGGTGAATCGACTCTACCGCCTCCCTTCGAGGATTTGGAAAATTATGGGTTCTTCCCTGGACTCGGGCAGACCATCCGTCGGGCCTTGCTCCAGCCACGGCTGTTCTTCCGTGTCATGCCTCTGGCGGGTATGGCGCGGCCCCTGGTATTCGGACTATTGTTGTTTGAATTCTACATGATTCTGAGCCTGTTTTGGGACATGGTCGGCCTGCCGCCCGTTCCCGGCATGGGACTGGGGACCGGTGCCGAAGCCACCATGCTGGAAAGCAGCGGACCGGCCACGGGGTTGGATCCGGTGACCCTGTTCGTGACCCTGCCCATTCTGTTCATCATCAATCTGTTTCTCAACACCGGCATGCTTCATGGCGTGCTGATGCTGCTCAAGGCCGCCCCGCGAGGCTTTGAAGCCACTTTCCGCGCCGTAGCCTATTCCTACGCGCCGTTAGTGCTCTGCTTTCTGCCCTATGGATATCTGGTGGGCTGGTTGTGGAGCCTGGGACTCACCGTGGTGGGCTGCGCCGCCATCCACCGTGTCCCGGTCTGGCGTGCGGCCCTGGGGCTGGGACTCATGGTCGTGGTCATTGCCACGCTCTTTTTCTCTGCCATGCAGGTTCCCATGCCGGACATGGCCGGAGGGCCGCAGCAATGATCTTTCGCCGGATGCGCGAAGCGCTGCACGCTCTGGCCGCCCGACGCCGACGCCAACGGCAGTTGGAACCACGCGCCGTGCAAAATATGGCCGAGGAACTGCGTGCCCTGGCCCAGGATGCGGCCCGCGCCTGCCCGGGACAGCCGGAGCTGCAGAATGCCATCCGTGACATCCGCGACGAAGCGGAAAGCCTGGTGCATCAAGCAGGCAGCAAGGATTTCCGCCGCCTCACTGTTCGGGAACGCCAGATGCTGCGTCAGGGCTTGTTGCAATCCCGCCGACGGCTCATCGAATCCATCCAGTCCGCGCCCTCGCCCACCCGCTTGTTGCAGTAGCCACCCGGTTCGCTGGTATGCATATTGCTGCATAACCGAGATCATGCCGGAAGCGTCAGCTCCTTGGCATCATCGGTAACGCATCCGCACAACGAGGGAACGACCATGCACCAAACACCGCCGTCCCGCATCCGGATTCCGGCGTTTCTCCTGACCGCGACCCTGCTGCTCGGTACGCTGGCCGCCTGCAATTATGTGCGGCCCTCCATCACCCAGCAGACCGAAATCGCCACAGACGCCGCCGTGGACCGCTCCAATCTGCGCATCTACGTCCGCCCGGTGGACCGCCTCCATACGCCCATCAAGGCACTCATGTATCCCATGTGGATTCGCGAATCCCTGCCCACGCGCCTGGAACTGGGCCGCCAGATGTCCCGTATTTTTTTTGACGCCTGGACCGAACGTCCGGTCTTTCCCACCCTGGTTCTGGCTGAAAAACAGACCTACCGGGGACGGGAATCCGCCCTGCGCGATGCCGGGCAACGCGGCGCCGACATGCTTGTTCTTCTCACCGTACCCTACCTCTATGCAGGCGGTACGGTGGACGATTCCGCCATGACCATCCGCTGCGACATCTACGAAACCCAAACCGGAATGCTCCTGCACTCCATGGAACAATCCGGACGCATTGCATTCCAGCGCAACAAAGACTGGATCCTCTGGGTCACCACCACCCGCCTGCCCGATTCCCCGCTCTACGCCATCACCAGGGCCATTGCCGAGGATATGGCCGTGCCGCTTCGCTCCTGGCTGCCGCCCGTGGATCCCCGCTCCCTGGGCTACGCCTTTACCAGCAGGGAAATCGTAGATGGGCTCACCGAGGAGGACGAGGCCTCCCCCGGCGCAGAAACAGACATGGAAGCCACCATCCAGGGCATGGATCTGGCTGAAGAACTGGCCGCGCCTTCGGCAGGCAGTGTGTATATCCGGGTTGAATTCGACGTGGACAAGGACACCATCCGTCCGGAATACTATGATAACCTCGATGAACTGGCCCAGGCGCTGCAATCGCCCCAACTGCGTGGCCGGGAAGTGCTGCTCATCGGCCACACCGACTCCGACGCCTCCGAAGCCTACAACCTGGACCTTTCCCGGCGGCGTGCCATGGCCGTGCGTACCTATCTGGTCCAAAACCACGGACTGGACCCGAACCTGTTGCGTACGGACGGCCGGGGCGAATCCGATCCCCTGGTCCCCAATACCTCCCCCGCGAACAAACAACTCAATCGCCGGGTGGAAGTACGGCTTGATCCGGACCGAGGTTGACAGCTCGGCCCCACGTCTTAGCTGAAGGAAGGACGATACGTTGATAGGGAAGGTCGATCCCTTGATGCGGGCCGCTCCCTACGTGTACAACACGGCGCACGAACCCTTCGGAGCCTTTGTGTCACGCAAGGCGCGGGGCTGTAAACGAACGGCCAGGAAAAAACGCGAAACGTGCTCTGTTTCAGTCCGGCAAGCCGGGGGGACGAAAGTCCTCCGCCTTCGGCATGCCCGTATTTCGACTTTTCGGGCCACGCCTTTTATGATACCGCAATGGTCCCACTTCAAAGCGAGGTTTAGGTAATGATCGGTATTTCAAAACTCTACTGCGGCTCGGTGGAACCCTCGGACGCGCTGCGCTACGGACGGGAATCGGGTCAGCTTCCCTCTCACCTCCTGCAGTTCTCCAAGGACAAAAAACCCGTGGTGGTCTGGAACATGACCCAGCGGTGCAACCTCAAGTGTGTGCATTGTTATGCCCAAGCCATCGATCCCAGCGGGCATAAGGATCCCATCTCCACGGAGAAGGCCAAGGAGATGATCGACGACCTCGCCGCCTACGGCGCGCCCGTGATCCTCTTTTCCGGCGGAGAACCCCTGGTGCGCGAAGACCTGACCGAACTGGCCAGCTACGCCACCAGCAAGGGAATGCGTGCGGTGATCTCCACCAACGGAACCCTGATCACCAAGAAAAAAGCCAAGGAACTGCGCGAGGTAGGACTTTCCTACGTGGGCATTTCCCTGGACGGGGCCGAAACGATCCACGACCAGTTCCGCGGCGTGACCGGATCCTACAAAAAAGCGCTGGAAGGCGTGGCCAACTGTCAGGCCGAAGGACTCAAGGTCGGACTCCGCTTCACCATCAACAAGCGCAACGCCTCGGAAATTCCCCATCTGTTCGATCTCATCGAGCAGCGGGACATTCCGCGCATCTGTTTTTATCACCTGGTCTACTCGGGCCGCGGCTCCGAATTGATCAAGGAAGACCTGGACCACGAGGAAACCCGCCAGGTCGTGGATTTGATCATGGACCGCACCAAGGCGCTGTTCGACAAAGGACTGCCCAAAGAAGTGCTCACCGTGGACAACCACGCCGACGGTCCGTACCTCTACTACCGCATGTTGCGGGAAGATCCCAAACGCGCCGCCGAGGTGCTGGAACTGCTGAAGTGGAACGAAGGCAACTCCACGGGACGCGGCATCGGCTGCATCTCCTGGGACGGCTCGGTCCATGCGGACCAGTTCATGCGCCACCACACCTTCGGCAATGTTCTGGAGCGCCCCTTCTCCGAGATCTGGGACGACCCGAAAATTGAACTGCTGCATAAAATGAAGGACAAGCGCCCCTACGTGAAGGGACGCTGCGCCGACTGTCGGTTCCTGCATATCTGCGGCGGCAACTTCCGCGCCCGCGCCGAAGCCTACCACGGGGATTTCTGGGCCGAAGACCCGGCCTGCTACCTCACGGACGAGGAAATCACCGGGGAGCCTGTGGGCGTCAAGGAATAACAGGCGGTTCACGAACCAACGGGAATCAACACCGGGGATGTCCGGCGCCACAGCGCCGCTTCCCCGGTTTTTTCCTCTACCACTCCGGTTCACAGCTTGCGCCCACCCGGGGTTTGTCGCACACTCCCCAAGGGGAACAAGGATACAATCACACGTTCCGCGCCTTACCCAATCCCGGCACGGAACGCTGCGGATCAACGCCGAACATATCAGAGAGGGGCGTGGGACACCTTTCCATTGCGGAGGCTTCCCATCGCCAGGAAAAAAGGAGCCGACATGCCCGAATTTCACCGTGGACGTCGCCTGCGTCGCAGTCGCACCATGCGCGACATGGTCCGCGAAACCGAACTCAGACCCCAAGACTTGATGATGCTCTACTTCGTCGTGGAAACCGACGACGAAAATTTTGAAAAGCCCATCTCGTCCATGCCCGGACAGCACCAACTCAGCCTCCAAAAACTGGAACAGCGTGTGGCCCAGGCTGTGGACAACGGCTTGCGCAGTCTCATGCTCTTCGGCATTCCCGCGCAAAAAGACGAACATGCCAGCGGCGCATATGACGACAACGGCATTGTCCAGCGCGCCATCCGCATGATCAAAGCGAACTGGCCCGACCTGCTGGTCTGCCCGGATGTCTGCCTCTGTGAATACACTTCCCACGGGCATTGCGGCATCGTGCAGGACGGCGACGTGCTCAACGATCCCACGCTGGAGCTGCTGGCACGCACGGCCGTTTCCTATGCCGAGGCAGGGGCCGACATGGTGGCGCCGTCCGACATGATGGACGGCCGGGTGCTGGCCATCCGAGATGCGCTGGACAATGCGGGATTCCCAAACCTGCCCATCATGTCCTACGCCGTGAAATACGCCTCCGCGTTTTATGGTCCCTTCCGCGAAGCAGCGGAAAGCGCCCCCCAGTTCGGCGACCGCAAGACCTATCAGATGGATCCGGCCAACAGCCGGGAAGCTCTGCGCGAGGCCGCGGCCGACGTTTTTGAAGGCGCGGACATCCTCATGGTCAAGCCCGCATTGCCCTATCTGGACATCGTGCGCCAGGTGCGCGACAGCTTCGACGCGCCAGTGGCCGCTTATCAAGTCTCGGGAGAATACAGCATGATCAAGGCCGCAGCCCAAAACGGCTGGATTGACGAGCAAGCCGTCGTGCTGGAATCGCTCACCGCCATCAAGCGGGCCGGAGCCGACCTGATTTTGACCTATTTCACCGAAGATCTGCTCAAGACGTTGTAACCCCGGGAGGCGAACCCCATGAGCGAATCCAATCATCCCCATGCCGCCGGACATCCGGGCGGCCACCCCGGCAAACATCCGGGCGAAGCCCACGAACATCCCGGCCATAAGCCCACCATGACGCTGGAGGACGGAACCCCGGCCTGCCGACTCATCGCCTGGGAAGTGACCCGATCCTGCAATCTGGCCTGCAAGCACTGCCGGGCCGAGGCCCACCCCGAACCCTACGAGGGCGAACTGAGCACCGAGGAAGCCAAGGCGCTTATCGACACCTTCCCGGACGTGGGCAACCCCATCATCATCTTCACCGGGGGCGAACCCCTGCTGCGCGAAGACATTTTTGAGCTGGTTCCCTACGCCAAGGCCAAAGGACTGCGTTGCGTCATGGCTCCCAACGGCACACTGCTATCCGAGGAGAACGTGGCGCGCATCAAGGAGGTGGGCATTGAGCGGTGTTCCATCTCCATCGACGCAGCCAACCCGGAACAACACGATGAGTTCCGCGGCGTTCCCGGTGCCTTTAAGACCAGTATGGAAGGAATTGAACGGCTGAAAAAGGCGGGCATCGAATTCCAGATCAACACCACGGTGACAAAGAATAACCTGCCGTTCTTCAAGGAAATCTTCCACCTCTGTCAAGACATCGGCGCGGCCGCGTGGCACATTTTCCTGCTCGTACCCACAGGCCGGGCCGTGGAGCTGGGTACCGAGGTGATTACGGATCAGGAATACGAAAACGTGCTCAACTGGTTCTACGACTTCCAAAAGACCACGGACATGCAGCTCAAGGCCACCTGCGCCCCCCATTACCACCGCATCCTGCGGCAGCGCGCCAAGGAGGACGGCATCCCCGTCACCTTTGAAAACTTCGGGCTGGACGCGGTTTCCCGCGGCTGCCTGGGCGGGGTTGGCTTTTGCTTCATCTCCCACACCGGGCAGGTGCAGCCATGCGGCTACCTGGAGCTGGACTGCGGCAACGTGCGCGACACCCCTTTCCCGGAGATCTGGCGTACTTCCAAGCAATTCCTCAATCTGCGCAATCCCGAGGTCTACCGGGGTAAATGCGGACACTGCGAGTATGAACGCGTTTGCGGCGGATGCCGTGCCCGCGCCCAAACCATGAACGGCCACTACCTGGAAGAGGAGCCGCTCTGCTCCTACGAACCGAAAAAGAAGGCCAAGGCGTAAACGCCGGTTTCGTTACCACGGGACCAGGCCGAACAACGCCTTTCCATTGCCGGAGACACCCATGCATGAAATGGACGACTTTGATCGCAACATCTTGAACATCATTCAGTCGGACTATCCCATTGCCTCGCGACCCTACGCCGTGGTGGGCGAACAGGTGGGCCTGACCGAGGAAGAAGTCCTGGAACGCATCAACCGCCTGCGGGACAGCGGCGTCATCCGGCGCATCGGCGCCAACTTCGGCTCGCGGCAGCTGGGGTGGCGGTCCACCCTGTGCGCCGCCAAGGTACCGGAAGACCAGCTGGACGCATTCGTGGCCGAGGTCAACCGGCATGAAGGGGTGACGCACAATTATTTGCGTGAAAACGAATTCAATGTATGGTTCACATACATCGGTCCGAACTGGGAGGACGTGGAGTCCACCCTCGCGGAAATCACGGAGCGCACCGGAATCAAGGTGCTCAATCTTCCAGCGGACAAGATGTTCAAGATCAAAGTGGACTTCAACATCACGGCACGCTGAACAACACAACCCCAGGCTGGATACGTAACCAGCCTGTCAGAGGATCTAAAGGCATGAGCAAGGAAGTCATTCTTTCCCCGTCCCTGCTCTCGTGCGACTTTGCGCGACTGGCGGACGAACTCGGGGCTCTTAAGGACGCGGGCCTGCAATGGGCGCATCTGGACGTCATGGACGGACTGTTCGTGCCGAACATTACGTTCGGGCCGCCCGTGATCAAGGCCATGCGCAAGCACTCGGATCTGTTCTTCGATACGCACCTGATGATTGAACGGCCGGAACGCTATGTAAATGAATTCGTGGATGCCGGTTGCGACCTGATTTGCGTCCACGCCGAGGCCACCAACCACCTGGAACGCGCCGTGGCCGCCATTGCGGATCAGGGCGTGCAATGTGCCGTGTCCCTGAATCCGGCAACCCCCTGCGAAGCAGTGAAATACCTGCTGCCCCAGTTGGATATGGTGCTGCTCATGAGCGTGAACCCAGGCTTCGGCGGACAGAAATTTATTCCCTTCTGTCTGGAGAAAATCCGTGAACTGCGCGGAATGATTGATCAGGCCGGGACCGACACCCTGATTCAGGTTGACGGGGGCGTGACCCTGGAAAATTGCCGGGAGCTGGTGCAGGCCGGGGCCGACGTGCTGGTTTCCGGTTCCGCATTCTTCAAATTCCCACCGTACGCCGAACGATTGCAGGCGTTTCAACAAGCCTGGCAATAGGCGCTCACTCACTTTCAACGACCCAAGCCCCGGCCTGCCGGGGCTTTACTTTTTCTATATAAAATACGTATTATAATAATTGTCCACTTGACAAAATACTGTCACGCTACGTAGATACTTTTTGTCGAACGACAATTATCATTCGATTCTCTCCGTTCGGCACTATTGACACATTTTGGCCGGATGGAGGTCCACAAATGCGGCTGATCTGCCTCTTCCTGGTTGCTTCGCTTTGCGTCGTGGCCCCGGAAGCGTTGTCAAAAGACAAAACATACGGACACCTCCGCGCCCAGGTCCGGCGTGTGGTGGATGGCGATACCATCGTGGTGAATATTCCGGACTATCCCGCCATTGTGGGGCAGGACATCCCCGTCCGCCTCGCCGGGTGCGATACCCCGGAATTGCGGGACAAACGGCCCGAAATACGCCGCCTGGCCCGATTGGCCAAAGAGCATGTGTGTCGCACACTGGGGAACAATGCCACGGTAGAATTGCGCAATATCCGGCGTGGCAAATACTTCCGCTTGGTGGCCGAAGTCTACGTTAACGGGCAAAGCCTTGCCGGAATGCTCATCCAAAACGGCCTGGGCAAAACATACCAGGGAGGCACGCGCTGCTGGTGAGCGCACGCCCCGATATGTTCCCCGTTTTCCAAGCTGGACAGACCCGCCCTCCTCGGCTAGACATGCGGCTATGGACGATACCCTCTTTTCCAAAAGTCGATCCCAAAAAAAACGGGACTCCAAGGAACTGCAAGCCATGGGCGAACAGCTGGCCGCCCTGACGCGTGAAGAATTGCGCCCTTTGGATCTTCCGGTCGACCTACTCACTGCCCTGGACGAGCTGCGGACGCTTTCAAAACATGAGGCCAAACGGCGGCAAGCCCAATTCGTGGGCAAACTCATGCGCGGAATTGATCCGGAACCGATCCGCGATTTTCTGAGCAGCCGTGGCCAGGCCAAGGCTGAAGCGGACAGCGCATTTCATGAGGTGGAACGACTGCGGGAGAAACTGCTGCAAGGCGAAGACGCCCCATTGGATGCTTTTTTCGATGCCCATCCCCAAGCTGATCGGCAACATCTGCGCCAACTGGTTCGCAACGCACGCCTGGAGCTTGCCAAGGGCAAACCGCCCAAAAACAGCCGCGCCCTGTTTCGCGCCCTGCGCGAGACCATGCAAAACCAAGATTGATCACGGCCCAAACGGCACCATTCCGCGCTCATGGGTTGACGTTTCGCCTCGAGACCTTAGCTTTGCAATAACAGCTCACAACAACAAGGAGAGTGGAATGATCTTCAAATACGCGGGAATCGAAACCGAACTCGAGGACCACGATTGCCCCCATTGCGGCAAACCCATGGAAGCCTGGCTGGCACCGCCGGACAGCGGTTGGGGGGTGGTTCTCGTCTGCTACAACAACGAGTGCCCCCATTACAAAGACTCGGACAAGGACATTGTCAACAAGCGTGACGACTGCACCCTGGGGTGCCGTTACGCCCTTAACCCGGACAATGGGTATAAACCCTTCAACCTTGTGGCCATGTGTTTTTAACCAGGCCTCCAACGACCTACCCGAGCGGCCGAAAGGCCGCTTTTTTTTGATTGAGCATCATTGCCTTCCGGGTCAAACTGATTTATCTCCTGCCGTACCGGAGGAGCAATGAATGCTGGACGATCTTGATAAAAGAATTCTGAACATCCTTCAAAAGGACACCCGCGCCACCAACGCCGCCATCGGCGAAGCCGTGGGCCTTTCCGCAGCAGCTGTCCACGGACGCATCAAGCGTCTGGAAAAACGGGGGATAATCCGCCGATTCACTGTGGAGCTGGATCCGGACGCCCTGCACATGCAGGTTCTCGCCTTTGCGCAGGTGTTTCTCCAGGAAATGCGCCGTTCCGAAGAGGCGGCCGCCGCGTTTGCCCGCATCCCGGAAGTGGTGGAAGTCCACTATACCGTGGGGGAAGCCTGTTTCCTGCTCAAGCTCCGCTGCCCGGACACGGCCAGCCTGGAACACGTCCTGACGAATATCAACGATATTCCACCAGTACGCGCCACCCAGACCATCATCGTGCTCCGCTCCGGCAAACAGCAGATCAATCCCCCGCTGTACGTCAACCAGATACCGACCCTGCCTGCCGACGCCGCTCAGGAGTAGCACCATGCACCTCTCTTCGCGGACGCTGTCCGTGTCGGCCCTGCTCATCGCCTCGGTGCTCTGGGCCAGCTCCTTTATCGCGCTCAAGGTGGCGTTTCGTCACTATGATCCAATGGTCGTGATTTTTGGCCGTATGCTCGTGGCCACGATCTGCTTTTTGGCATTGTGGAAAAACTTCCGCTCCATCAAATACCAAAAAGGCGACTGGAAGCCGCTGGTCTTCATGGCCCTGTGCGAACCCTGCCTCTACTTCATTTTCGAAGCACTGGCCCTGCAATACACCCATGCTTCCCAGGCGGGCATGATCGTATCCCTGCTGCCGTTGATCGTGGCCGTAGGCGCCCATTTCGTGCTCAAGGAACACATCACCAGACGCACTCTGGCTGGCTTTGTTCTCGCCGTGCTGGGAACGGTATGGCTCTCGGCCGGGGCGGAAGCCGATGTCTCCGCGCCCGACCCTGTCTTAGGCAACACATTGGAATTCCTGGCCATGGTTTGCGCCGCCATCTACATGATCATGCTTAAACGCATGTGCGTTCGCTACCCGCCCTTGTTCCTTACGGCGGTGCAGGCGGTTTTGGCCACTGTATTCTACTTCCCGCTGCTCTTTCTGCCCAGCACGGCACCACCTGCCAGCTTTTCCCTGGAAGGCGTACTGGCCATTGTGTACCTCGGCGCATTCATCACCCTGGGGGCATACGGACTCTATAACTACGGTGCCAGTAAAATCCCGGCACACCAGGCATCGGCCTTCACCAACACCATTCCCGTGCTGACCCTGTTCATGGCCTGGCTGATCCTTGGGGAAACCTTGACCACAGATCAATATCTGGCTTCGGTGCTGGTGCTTTGCGGCGTGGTTCTCAGTCAAGGGAAGGGCAAAAAAATACGCACCGAGCTTACGGTGGAAGCCCCGTAGCACCTCATGCTACGCAGGTAATATCCACGGAAGCGTGTGCAGGGAACATCCGCGAAGACGGACGGCTTCCCGCAGCAGCGTCCCCAAAGCCTCTTCGCCCTCAGTGCCCAAGTCCCGCGAATAATCCGTCACAAACGTCCGGACGTGCTGCTTGATCACGCTTTCGTCCATTTCCTGTGCATGTTCGCGGATATACGACCAAACATCTTCCGCCCCATCGGCATAGGCGAGACTGCGCTGAATGGCCGTGTTCAGTGCATGCAGCCGCTCGTTCCCCAAGTCACGCCGGGCCACGATACAACCCAGCGGCAGTGGCAGCCCGGTGCGCTGCTCCCACCATTCCCCCATATCCTGAAGGGCCACCAATCCGTGCTGCTGTAGTACGAACCGGCCTTCGTGAATAACGAGTCCGGCCGAGCATTCCCCCGAGGCCACCACGGGCATGACCTGATGATAAATCATCTCCTGCAGCGTCACATCCAGCGCTTTTTCCCGTGCAAGCATGCAAAACAGCAAGGTAGCCGTTGTCCGCATCCCCGGCACGGCCACGGAGCCGCACAGCTTGTTCAGTGAAGCCTGCGCCGGCTTGGACGCCACCAAGAGCGGCCCAACACCCCAGCCCAACGCCCCTCCGGCCCGTAAAATAACGTACCGGTCCAGCAAATCCGCGGCCGCTGCCACGGAAACCTTGCACACCGCAGGCTCACCAGTCGCAGCCCACCGGTTCAACTCTTCCACGTCGGCCAGGTGGAAAACCGGCTCTCCGGCGGCACACGGAACCCGCTCCAAAGCCAATCCGCCGAAGATAAATGTGTCATTGGGGCAGGGAGAAATACCAAAATCAAGCCTGCGTTGCATGAATACGTCCTTTTCGTTGACAAGAAATCCGGCCGCTCCTAAGGTGACCACCTGGTCACTCTAAAAAACGCTTCAGGGAAAGGCAAGCGCATGCGCAGCAAAACCTTCGACAATCTCGCTCCCGATAAGCAGGACCGCATCCTGGATGCCGCCGTGGATGAATTCGCCAATCACGGCTTCCACCAAGCCAGCGTAAACCGTATGGTCGGCAGGCTCGGCATCGCCAAAGGCTCTCTCTTTAAATACTTCGGCTCCAAGGAAGGCTTGTTTCAGCAGGTGTTTGAACACGCCGTCAACATGCTCAAAGGCCCGCTTAAGACCGCACGAAGTGCCGAAGGGGATACCTTTGACCGGCTTCGCCTCAGTCTTGCGGCCGGACTGGATTTTGTTCGCGCCCACCCCCGATTGTATCGAATCTACCTGAAAGTGCTCTTTCAGGAAAATATTCCCTTTCGCGAACCGTTTCTTCGCCAGGTTCGCGGCTATTCCGCCAAATTTCTGCGCCCCCTGCTGGAAGACGGCGTTGCCAAGGGCGAATTGCGGGCGGACCTGGATCTGGACATGGCCATCTTCCTCATTGACGGTCTTTTTGACCGCCTCCTGCAATCCCTGACCGTACCCGAAATGCATCCGACGCTGTACGATATTCCCGACCAGAATGCACAACAGCGCATGGATCAACTCATGGATTTCATCCGCCGTGCACTCGCGGCCCACACTGGAGACACCAATGCCTGACTGTAAACGATTTCAAAATCTGGGCCTCGCGACCATCCGCGACAAAGTCATGGCCGGAGAACGGCTGAGCCGGGAAGACGGAGAAATGCTATTCGCCTGCCCCGACCCTTTGGCCGTGGGCAAGCTGGCGCATCACGTCCGCACCCGCATGCATGGGGACACGGCCTTTTACGTGGCCAACCGCCATGTGAACCACACCAATGTGTGTGTTAACGGCTGTACTTTTTGCGCTTATCAACGGGAAACC
This sequence comes from Paucidesulfovibrio gracilis DSM 16080, assembly GCF_900167125.1. NCBI lineage: Bacteria > Pseudomonadati > Thermodesulfobacteriota > Desulfovibrionia > Desulfovibrionales > Desulfovibrionaceae > Paucidesulfovibrio > Paucidesulfovibrio gracilis. Next base: position 339,343 of record NZ_FUYC01000002.1, on the reverse strand, counting down.
GAAGGGCAACAGGGCGCATTCCGCTTGAGCATTCAGGATGTACTCGACAAGCTGGACGCCGCGCCTTCCGCTCCCAGGGAAATCCATGTGGTTGGCGGATGCCATCCGACCCTGTCCCTGACATATTTCGAATCGCTCCTGGCGGCACTGCAGGCACGGTGGCCCGAAGCCGTGCTCAAGTGCTTCACGGCCGTGGAAATAGCGCACTTCGCCAAACTGGAAGGTATTTCCACTCGCGAGACTCTGGCCCGACTCAAGGGGGTCGGGTTGAACATGCTCCCTGGCGGCGGAGCGGAAATCTTCGCACCCGAGATCCGGGAACAAATCTGCCCGCGCAAAAGTGATGCGGAAGAATGGCTGCGCATTCACGGAGAAGCGCACGACCTGGGCATCAAGACCAATTGCACCATGCTCTTCGGCCACATCGAGTCCATTGCTCACCGGCTGGACCATCTTGATCAACTCCGACAACTTCAGGACCGCACCGGCGGATTCGTCTGTTTCATCCCACTGCCCTTCCTCACCGAAAACAGCAAACTCCATGTGCCTCAACCGCTCACCGGGCTGGATGAATTGCGAACCATTGCCGTCAGCAGGCTGATGCTGGACAACATCCCCCACATCAAGGCCTACTGGGTAATGCTTACGGTGAAGCAGGCGCAAACCGCGTTGTTCTGGGGAGCGGACGACTTCGACGGAACCGTGGTGGAAGAAAAGATAGGTCACGAAGCCGGTGCCACCTCCCAACAGGGGCTGACCCGGTCCGAATTGAACGCCATGTTGCGCGGCTGTGGCCTTTCGCCGCTCGAACGCGACTCCTTTTTCAACCCCGTAGCCCCACGCGACTAACCGGGAGCCACATCATGCAGACACTTTTGAACACCATCCGCGAGGGTAAACGGCTTGACCGGGATCAAGCGCTGCACCTCTATCGCCATGCCGACTTGCACGACCTGGGAGAACTGGCCCATGACATTCGGCTGGCCAAGCACCCCGAACCGGTGGTCACGTATGTGGCCGACAGAAACATCAACTATTCCAACATTTGTTCCTGCGGCTGCCGCTTTTGCGCATTTTTCAAAGCCCCGGGACAAGCGGGCGGCTATGTTATTGAACATGACGAACTTGCAGAAAAAATAGAAGAAACCCTGGCATTGGGCGGAACGCAAATTCTGATGCAGGGTGGCCACCATCCCGAGCTGCCCTTTTCCTTTTATGAGGAGCTGCTCCAATTCATTGGATCAAACTATCCGTCCATTCATGTGCATGCCTTTTCCCCGCCGGAAATATTCTACTTTTCCAAACTATACAACATGAACGTTGCCACGATCATTGAACGGCTCCGTCGTGCCGGACTCCACTCCATTCCCGGTGGCGGAGCGGAAATCCTGGTCAACTCGGTGCGGGAACAGGTCTCCCCCAACAAATGCACTGCCGATGAATGGCTGGCCGTCATGGAGGAGGCGCACAATCAAGGACTCCGGACCACGGCAACCATGATGTTCGGGCATGAGGAGTCCGTGGAGGACCGTATCGACCACCTCTTGGCCATTCGCGACCTGCAGGACCGGACCCGAGGATTCACCGCCTTTATCCCCTGGACGTTCCAACCCGAAAACACGAACATTGCCGCACGTCCGGCTACGGCTCCAGAATACCTGCGCTTGCTGGCTCTGTCCCGCATCGTGTTGGACAATGTGGAGAACCTCCAGGTCTCCTGGGTCACCATGGGGCCAAAAATCGCCCAGCTTGCCCTGTATTTCGGTGGAAACGACTTTGGGTCACTCATGATCGAAGAAAACGTGGTCAAAGCCGCAGGCGTGTCTTTCCGGCTTACTCGGCAGGAAATCAACCGGCTCATTAAACGGGCCGGATTCCGCCCTGTGCAACGAAACATGGTCTACCAACCTGTGGAGCAACCCGCATGAGCGCTGCCCGCTCCCTGCTCCGACTTGGCAAAATCGGGTATCGCAACGTGTTGCCCATCTACCACCCCCTGGAACAGGGCATGGTAAAACACGACCTGGAAATCGTTTCCGGTGTCCCGGCAGAACTCAATGAGATGATGCGCCAGGGCGAACTGCACCTTTCCGCCAATTCCAGCATTGAATATGCCCGTAGGCCGGAACGCTACCTTCTGGTGCCGGACCTGGCCATCGGCTGCCATGGCCCGGTGCAGAGCGTGCTGCTGCTCACGCGTGAGCCGGTCACAACCCTTGATGGGCAAAAGGTGCTGGTCAGCGCACAGACGCACACCTCGGCCGCCCTGTTACGCATCCTTCTGGACCAACGATACAAAGTGGACGCCCGGTTTCAGACGGGTGACGCGACCCTCCAACTCTCCCAAGGCATCCGGCCTCCCGGCATCCTTGCCATCGGAGATGAAGCATTGGAATTACGCCGCCATCAGGCGTATCCCCATGTCTACGACCTGGGGCAGGAATGGTTGGAATGGACCGGGCTTCCGTTTATTTTCGGTGTGTGGATCGTGCTGCGAAGCGCCTGGCAGGAACACCGCGTCTCCTTGCAGCGGGCCATGCGGCAACTCCTCTCCGCAAAGCAGTGGGGGCAGGAGCATCTTTCGGATCTTTGTGGACTGGCAGCCCAGGATTCCAGCTTGGACACCCTGGAAATGTGCTCCTATTTCAACGGACTCTCCTATAATCTCCGGGAACGGGAACTCCAGGGATTGCACCGATTCTTCGGCATGCTGGAGCATTCCGGCCAGATCCAAAAGGTTCCGGACCTCAATTTCGCTTCCCTGAATTGACGAACAAAAAAAAGACGCAATGCGCATGCATGATATGCCGCAACAAACCATGCATGCGTTCACTCAACAGGGTGGCTCCGGCACCGAAGCATCACCGCCTGCCTCGCGCAGGAAGCGTTTCATGGCCGTGGCCGCCGGAAACGCCCGCCTTGCCTCGTGCCAGACCAAATAAAAATGGCGTCGCATGTGTTGCAACGTTGTAGGGACAATCCGCAACTGGCCCTGGACCAATTCTTGGGCGCACGCACGGGCCGACACAACCGTCACACCGGCTCCGGCAACCGCCATACGGACGGCAGCTTCGGTCCCGTAGACACTGCAACGTGAACACAGAGAGGATGGGTCAAGACCATTGCGTACCAGTGCGCGTTCAAAGGCACGCAGTGTTCCCGAACCTTGCTCCCGCAAAATCCACGGCCATTGGAGAACGTCTTCGCCCTGGAGGCAAAACTCGGGGGAAGCGACAACAACCAGGTCATCCGAGACCAACGGTTCCCCAATAAGCCCACGCTGCCCAGGAGCGTCACCAACCACCGCCATATCAAGCGTGCCATCAAGCACAAGTCCCAGAATCTGGTCCGTATCCCCCGTACGCAGCTCCAGGCGAACAGCCGCGTGTTTCGCTAAGAAACGCGCCACCAGCTCGGGTAAAATATAGTTGGCCGGAATGGTGCTTCCACCGATAGCCAAGGCACCCGCTACCTCGTTGCGCAGCAGAGCTAATTCAGCCTCAGCCCGCTCCAGAAGAGAAAAAACGCCGCCACTCTCCCGGTACAACACATCACCAGCATGCGTGGGCAACACGCTTCGCCCCAGCCTGTCGAAAAGCGGGAGGCCAAGATACTCCTCCAAGGCAGCAATGTGCGCGCTGATGGTCGGTTGCGAAAGGTGCATCAGTTCGCCTGCTTTGGAAAAGCTGTGCGCTTCATAGACCCGACAAAAAGCTTCTAATTTTCTAAAATCCATAATTTTGATCCAGTATATCGAAATCTTCAATAAAACAAGATAAAAAAAAAGGCGACCCCCAAAGGAGTCGCCTTATTCGCGTACGAGAAGGAGCGGGGCTAGGCCTCGGCAGCCTTTTCCTCGACAGCTTCGCCTTCGCGAGCGAGTTCGATCACGCACATGGGCGCGCAATCGCCACGACGCGGCATGGCAAGCTTAAGGATACGCGTATATCCGCCCTTGGCTTCTTTGAAGCGAGGGGCGATCTCGTCAAACAGACGCTGGACCAGCTGATGGTTATTCAGGGTCTTGTACGCCTGGCGACGGGAATGGAGGTCATCACGGAGGGCCAGGGTCACAAGGCCATCCACGACCTTGCGCAGTTCCTTGGCCTTGGCCTCAGTGGTACGGATGCGCTCGTGGGTAAGCAGCGCCCGAGCCATGTTCCGCATCAAGGCCTTACGATGGGCATTGGTGCGGTTCAGTTTTCTTCCGGACTTTTTATGCCTCATTTTTCTCTTTCCTCTTCAGCCATTCCTGCTGTTTCTTATCGAAGTCCTCGATGACCATGCCGAACTTGAGTCCCATGCTGTCGAGCACGCGACGAATTTCGTCCAGCGACTTGCGACCAAAGTTCTTGGTCTTGAGCATCTGCTGCTCACTGCGCTGCACCAATTCGCCGACCAGCTGGATATTGGCGGCCTTGAGGCAGTTGGTCGCCCGGACCGAAAGTTCCAGCTCGTCGATGCTTTTGAACAGGTTGGGGTTCAGGTTGACGGTATCTTCGTCGTCAGGCTGCTGGGCCGAGGACATTTCGTCAAAGTTGATGAAAACGGAAAGCTGGTCCTTGAGGATCTTCGCGCTGTAGGCCACGGCATCCTCAGGGGACACGGAACCATCCGTCCACACCTCAAGAATGAGCTTATCGTAGTTGGTCATCTGGCCGACGCGAGCCTGCTCCACAGTGTACGCGACTTTACGCACGGGGGAGTAGCTGGCGTCCATGGTGATCAGCCCGATGTCCTCGGTGAGTCCTTCGTGCAGTTCAGCCGGGACATATCCTTTGCCCATGCGCACTTCCAGTTCCATCTTCAAGGACTTGTCCTCGGAGAGGGTGGCAATGAGCTGATCTTTGCTGAGAACCTGCACATTCTGGTTTTCCGCGATCATGGATGCGGTTACCGGGCCTTTTTTGTCGGCCTCAAGCACCAGAATTTGCGGCTCGTCGGTACGCATGGCCAGACGGACGGACTTGAGGTTGAGGACGACTTCCGTCACATCCTCCATCACGCCCTCGATGGTGGTGAACTCGTGCTGCACCCCTTCGATCCGAGCGGCGACAATGCCTGCCCCCTGCAAAGAGGAGAGCAGCACCCGTCTGAGGGCATTGCCGATGGTGGTGGCAAAGCCACGCTCCAACGGCTCACAGACGAATTTGCCGTACGTCTCGGTGGACTTGGGATCGCGCACAAGCTGTTCCGGCTTTACCAGCTCGGACCAGTTCCGCGTGTTGATAAGTCTGTCACCGTCTTGAACAAGCATGAATCACCCGTATTACTTGGAGTACAGCTCGACAATGAGCTGCTCGTTGATCGGGAACTGAATGTCCTCGCGCTTGGGCATGGCCTTCACGGTTCCCTTGAAGGCGGCTCCGTCGCTTTCCAGCCAATCGGGGCAGCCGCGGCGGGCGATCACATCCTGGGCCTCGGCGATCACAGGGATCTTCCGGGACTTTTCGCGAACCTCGATAATATCTTCGGCGCGAACCAGGAAGGAAGGCACATCCACACGACGGCCGTTCACGGCAAAAGCGCCGTGGCGAACCAGCTGACGGGCCTGGGTGCGGGAGTTGGCAAATCCGAGGCGATAGACCACGTTGTCGAGACGGCGTTCCAGCATGACCAACAGGTTGGTGCCGGTGACGCCTTTCATGGCGTCGGCGCGCTCGAAATAACGATGGAACTGGCCTTCGAGGATGCCGTACATCCGGCGGACCTTTTGTTTTTCACGCAGCTGGATGGCGTAGTCGCTCATCTTGCGGCGCATATTGCGCCCGGCAGCACCGGGAGCGTAGGGACGGCGCTCGTAAGCGCACTTGTCCGTATAGCAACGATCGCCTTTGAGAAACAGTTTTTGTCCCTCGCGGCGGCAAATGCGGCATTTAGCTTCAGTGTAGCGAGCCAAGGTAACCTCCTAAATCAGACGCGGCGGCGCTTGGGCGGCCGGCAGCCATTGTGGGGGATCGGGGTGATGTCACGGATGAAGTTGACCTTGAAACCGGCGGCGCCGATGGCGCGCATGGCGGCTTCACGGCCGGACCCCGGACCCTTCACAAACACGCCCACAGTGCGCATGCCGTTGTCGCGAGCGACCTTAGCGGCGTTTTCAGCGGCAATCTGGGCGGCAAAGGGGGTGCTTTTGCGGGAACCCTTGAAGGAAGCTCCAGCACTGGCCCAACTGACCACGTTGCCCTTCATGTCGGTGAAGGTGATGATCGTATTATTGAACGTAGCCTTAATGTGGGCCAGGCCCACAGGTACGTTCTTCTTTTCTCTTTTCTTTGCGGAACGCCTGGGTTTCGCCATAACCTGATCTCCTCAGAGCATGATCTAACGGGAATATAGAAAGACGGACGTGCCGCTACTTCTTCTTCTTGCGGCCGACAACCGAACGACGCGGACCCTTGCGGGTACGGGCATTGGTGTGGGTCTTCTGCCCACGGACCGGAAGGCCTTTGCGATGCCGCAGGCCGCGGTAGCAGCCAATGTCCATCAAGCGCTTGATGTTCGCGGTCAGTTCACGGCGAAGGTCACCCTCCACCTTATGGTTGTGCTCGATCTCGACACGGATGGTGTTGACTTCGTCGGAAGTCAGCTCATCGGAGCTTTTCATCCAATCGACACCGGTCTTATCGAGAATTTCACGAGCAGTCGTCTGACCAATACCATAGATATAGGTCAGGGCGATATCCATCCGCTTGCTTTTGGGCAGATCAACACCAGCAATGCGTGCCACTTTCTATACCCCTTCTTATCCTTGACGCTGCTTGTGCCGCGGATTGTCGCAGATGACCCGCAGCACGCCCTTGCGTCTGATGATTTTGCACTTCGAACACATTTTTTTGACAGAGGGTCTGACTTTCATGACCGTCTCCAATGCCTTGCAGCTCTATTGTACGGGAATAACCCCTTAAAATCGTATGCCTTTTACAGCACCCAACGGACACCGTCGGGAAAAAGGGAAGGTGTCTTTTACAGCAGTTTCCAGCAAACCGCAAGGGTTAACCGGTACCCTTCCCTAATCGGAGCGGCTTAAAATAACAGGGCCGTCCGATGTGACCGCGATGGTATGCTCAAAATGAGCGGACAGTTTTCTGTCCTTGGTGACCGCGGTCCATTTATCCGACAGTACTTCCACATCGTGGGTTCCCTCGGTGATCATCGGCTCAATGGCCAGGGTCATCCCCGGCTTGAGCACCAGACCCGGCAAACCTTTGGGCACAAAATTCGGAATTTCAGGCTTTTCATGCAACTTGGTTCCGATTCCGTGACCGACAAATCGCCGGACAACGCCAAAGCCAGCGGCTTCCGCATGCTCTTGCACAGCCCGGGAGACCTCAAAGAGGTTGTGGCCGGGCTTGGCCATGGCAATACCCTTCATCAAGGATTCGCGAGTGACAGTCATCAGCCGCTGGGCTGTGTCGCTGACGTTACCAACACCGAAGGTTCTGGCGGAATCGCCGTTGAACCCTTCATAAATAACGCCCATGTCGAAACTGACAATGTCTCCTTCCTTAAGCACTCTAGTGTCCGAAGGGAAACCATGCACGATTTCTTCGTTCACCGAGCAGCAAAGCGCATAAGGAAAGCCGCCATACCCTTGAAAAGCGGGCCGGACACCAAAGTCCTTGCACCGCGCCTGGGCAATCTCCTCGAAGAGCATGGTCGGGACACCCGGCTCAACCGCGCGTCCCAACTCATCCAAAATCTTCGAGACCATACGATTGGCCTCACGCATGAGACCAATCTCTCTATCGTTCTTGAGGAACACGCCTCGGAACTTCTTCAACGTCTAACGCCTACCTTTAACTCGGCCGGACTTGCCCATAAGGCCTTCGTACTGGCGAGAAATCATGTAGGATTCAACCTGGCCCATGAAGTCCATGGCAACGCCCACAATAATCAACAGCGATGTTCCACCAAAGTAGAACGGAACGTTGAACTGGGCGATGAGGAACATGGGCAGGACGCAGATAGCGGAGACATACAGCGATCCCCAGAGGGTGATGCGTGCCAAAACCCGATCAATGTATTCACGAGTTTTAACCCCCGGACGAATGCCCGGAATGAATCCGCCCTGCTTCTGGATGTTCTCGGCGATCCCCTTGGGATCGAAGACAATGGCGGTGTAAAAATAGCAGAAGAAAATCACTACCGCCACATACAGCAGGTTATACAAAATGGATGTCGGCTGCATGTAGTCGGAAATGGCGTTCAACCAAGCCATGTCTGAGAACTGGGCAATGGTCCCTGGGAACAGGAGCAAACTCGAGGCAAAAATGGGAGGGATAACTCCCGCCGTATTCACCCGGAGAGGCAGGTGCGTCGTCTGACCACCATACATGCGTCGCCCCATCTGCCGCTTGGCATAATGAATGGGGATACGACGCTGGCCGCGTTCCACAAAGACAATCAGAGCCAGAATGCCCACCATGCCGGCCACGAGGACCAACACGAACAGGGGACTCATGACACCCTCGCTCATAAACGAGAGCGTCCGTGCTACGGCGCTTGGCAGTCCGGCCACAATACCGCCGAAAATAATCAGCGAAATACCGTTGCCGATGCCTTTTTCCGTGAGCTTTTCACCGAGCCACATCAGGAAGACGGTGCCGGTGACCATGGTAATCACGGTAACAAGCCGGAAGGCCCAACCAGCGGTTTCGGGCGAAACCACCGGGCCAATGGGGCTGACCATGCTCTCCAGGCCAACGGCGATGCCGAAGCCCTGCACCAGGGAGATGAGCACGGTGCCGTAACGGGTGTACTGGGTGATCTTCTTGCGCCCGGCCTGCCCTTCCTCTTTTTGCAACCGCTTCAGCTCAGGGCTGACCACGGTGAGCAGCTGCAGAATGATAGAGGCCGAGATGTAGGGCATGATGCCCAGCGCGAAGATGGACAGATTCTGCAATCCGCCGCCCGAGAACATGTTGAACAGTCCCAACAGGGTTCCGGCGGCCTCCTCAAAAATGGAAGCCAGAGCCGGTCCGTTCACACCCGGGACAGGGATGTGGATGCCGATGCGATAGACGAAAAGAAGAAGCAGCGTCCACAGGAGCCGCTTCTTCAATTCGGGCAGTCGCGCAAGATTCTCAACGCCAGAGAGTGCCACGTGCTATCCTTCCTGAACTTCGATGGACTTGGCGGTGCCGCCAGCCTTGGCAATTTTGTCAGCCGCAGAGGCGCTGAACCGATGGGCTTCAATGGTAACGGCCGTAGAGACCTCGCCACCGCCCAGGATCTTCACCGGGGAGCCGACCTTGCACAGGCCGCGTTCATAGATATCCAAAAGGGTGATTTCGCTCTTGCCTTCAAAGGCCTCAAGCAGCTGCCCGAGGTTGATGGCGGCGTATTCCACACGGAAAGGGTTCTTGAAACCGCGCTTGGGAAGGCGGCGCATGAGCGGCATTTGACCGCCCTCGAACCATGCCGGAATGGAAGCGCCCGAGCGGCTCTTTTGGCCCTTATGACCTTTGCCGCTGGTTTTGCCCCAGCCGGAGCCGGAACCACGGCCCACACGCTTGCGGTCCTTGGTTTGCTCCGGGAAAGGGTACAGTTCGTGGAGCTTCATGATGCAACAACCTCCACAAGGTGCTTCACTTTATTGATCATGCCCTGCACGACCGGGGAATCTTCGAAGGAGTTTTCCTGCCGAATCTTCCGCAGCCCGAGAGCCTCAAGAGTCGCACGCTGTTTGGGCGAGCAACCAATTTTGCTTTTTACAAGCCTTACAGTAACCTGTGCCATGGCCGTCTCCTTACCTGCTTAACATCCGGACGAGTTACTTCCGGGGGGTCTCAACCTTCAAACCACGCAGTTCGGAAACTTCCTCGGCACTGCGCAGGGAAGCCAGACCCGCCATGGTCGCCCGGAGCACATTATGCGGATTGTTCGTGCCGATGGCCTTGGTCAGGATGTCATGCACTCCCACCGCTTCCATGATGGCGCGCACGGGACCGCCGGCAATGATGCCGGTACCGCGGCTGGCGGGCTTGAGCATGACGCGACCGGCACCGTAACGGCCCAGCGTTTCATACGGGAGCGTACCGTCCAGCAGGGGAACCCTGATCATATCCTTCTTGGCACGCTCAGTGGCTTTGCGGATGGCCTCGGGGACTTCATTGGCTTTGCCAAGACCATACCCCACGCTCCCTTCGCCGTCGCCGACAACCGCCAGGCAGCTGAAGGAGAACCTTCTACCGCCCTTGACCACTTTGGCCACACGGTTCAGGTACACGATCTTTTCAATCAGCCCGGATTCGTTCTGTTCCATCGTCCGTATCCTTCGATTGGCCCTAGAATTTCAGGCCGCCCTCTCGGGCGCCGTCAGCAAGGGCTTTCACTCGTCCGTGGTAGATATACCCATTGCGGTCGAAGACCACCTGCTCGATGTTCCGCTCCTTGGCCTTCCCCGCAATGTCCTTACCGACTTCAGCGGCGGACTCACGGTTCGGGTTCATGGCTCCCTTGTCCTTGCCCATGGTGAGGGTAGATGCACTGGCCAGGGTCACACCCATGACGTCATCCACCAACTGGACATAAAGATGGGAGTTGGAACGGAAAACCACCATGCGGGGCCGCTCGGCCGTGCCGGAGATCTTTTTCCGGATACGAACCTTTCTGCGCCGCCGGGCTTGTTCCTTGGTAAGCTTCATAGCTTTCCCCCGTTATTTACTGCCGGACTTGCCGGCCTTACGTCTGATCTGTTCGTCAAGGTACTTGATGCCCTTGCCCTTGTACGGCTCGGGCGGACGCACCTTGCGAATCTTCGCGGCAACTTCGCCAACCATCTGCTTGTCAATGCCGCTGATGGTCAGCTTGCTGCCCTCGACCTTGGCTTCGATGCCGGCGGGAAGCGGAAACTCAACCGGGTGGGAATACCCAACCGTGAGCACCACGCTCTTACCGGCAACCTGCACCTTGTACCCAACGCCCACGACTTCGAGGCTCTTTTCAAAGCCCTTGCTGACGCCTTCCACGCAGTTCGCCAGCAGCGTGCGGCGAAGGCCGTGCTGGGCACGAGCCGTGCGGGATTCGTCCTTGCGGGTGATGATGACCTGGCCGTCCTCGATTTTGTAATCGACGCTGGCATCCGCGGGAGTGGTCAAGGAGCCTTTCGGGCCTTTCACCTTGATTTCGTCTCCAAGGGAGACCTCCACACCGGACGGGATGGCGATGGGTTGTTTTCCTATTCTGGACATTTCACAATCCTCGCTACCAGATCTCGCACAGCAGCTCGCCGCCAACGTTCTCGGCGCGGGCCTGCGCCCCCTCCATCACCCCGCGGGAGGTGGAAAGGATGCAGATGCCGATACCGTTCTGCACGGAGGGAATCTCACCGGCGCCGACGTAGACGCGACGACCGGGTTTGCTCACCTTGCGCAGTCCAGTGACAAGCGGTTTGCCGTCAGAGTACTTCAACTGGATGTTGATGTTCCGTTCCTCAACCGAATAATCGGTGACATATCCCTGATCCTTCAGGATGCCGGCGATGGCCTGCTTCATTTTCGAAGCAGGGATGTCCACATTCTTGTGGTACGCGCCGTAAGCATTCCTTACACGGCTCAGCATATCGGAAATGGGATCAATGACGCTCATTGCGTGATCTCCTTACCAGCTCGCTTTGCGAACGCCGGGCAATTCACCGGCAAGCGCCTTGTTGCGGAAACAGATGCGGCAGATGCCGTACCGGCGCAGAAACGCACGCGAACGCCCACAAATGGGGCAACGATTATAGGCGCGAACCTTGAACTTCGGCTTGCGTTGAGCCTTGACCCGAAGAGATGTCCTGGCCAAACCGGTATCCTCCTACTTTTTGAAGGGCATGCCAAGCAGGTCCAGAAGCATCTTGCCTTCTTTGTCCGTTTTGGCAGTCGTGGTGACAGTAATGTTCATGCCCTTCACCCGTTCGACGCGATCGATGTCGATCTCGGGGAATATCGTGTGTTCCTTGATGCCCATGGTGAAGTTGCCACGGCCATCGAACCCGCGATCCGGGACACCCCGGAAGTCGCGAACACGGGGCAGCGCAAAGCTCACCAGTTTATCGAAGAAGTCCCACATCCGCTCCTCACGAAGCGTAACGCGGCAACCGATGGGCATCCCCTCACGGAGCTTGAACTGTGCGATGGATTTTTTGGCCCGGGTGATCACGGCGCGCTGGCCAGCGATACGGGTCAACTCTTCCGTCGCATCCTCAATGAGCTTGTTGTTCTGGCTGGCTTCGCCGAGACCGATGTTCAGCGACACCTTTTCCAGACGAGGCAGCTCCATGGGGCTCTTGTACCCGAACTCCTTCTGCAGGGCGGGTACCACCTTCTCGCGGTAGATTTTCTCAAGACGAGTCATGTATCAAGCCCCTAGTCGAACTGTTCGTTGCATTTTTTGCAATAGCGGACCTTTTTCCCGTCCTTGGTCTCGGTGTAGCCGATGCGGGCAGCCTTAGCGCAGGCGTCGCAAACAACCATCACGTTCGAGACATGGATGGGGGCCTCTTTCTCGATGATACCGCCCGGCTGGTTGGCATACGGATTGGCCTTGGTGTGGCGCTGGACCATATTCACCTTTTCGACCAGGATGGTGTCCTTTTTGCGTTGCACGCGGAGCACCTTTCCGATTTTGCCTTTATCCTTGCCGGCGATGACCATCACCTTGTCGTCTTTTTTGATCTTGCACTTCATAGTTAAGGCCCTCCTTACAGGACCTCGGGGGCAAGAGAGACGATCTTCATAAAGTTCTTCTGTCGCAACTCACGGGCCACAGGACCGAAGATACGGGTACCGACAGGCTCCATGGTGTTGTTCAGCAGCACGGCAGAATTGTTGTCGAACTTTATGTAGGAACCGTCCGGACGGCCCACCTCTTTCTTGGTCCGCACGATAACGGCGTTGAGGACATCGCCCTTCTTCACCTTGGAGTGCGGCATGGCCTCTTTGACCGAAACCTTAATGATGTCACCGACCGTGGCATACCGACGACGGGATCCGCCGAGCACCTTGATGCACGACAGTCGCTTGGCGCCGGAGTTGTCAGCCACGTCGAGATTGGATTCCACCTGGATCATGGCTACACCTACACTGCCTTTTCAAGAATCTTGACCAGATGCCACCGCTTCTGCTTGGAGAGAGGGCGGTATTCCACGATCTGCACCTTGTCACCGACACCGCATTCATTGGCCGGGTCGTGGGCCATGAACTTGTTGCGGCGACGCACATATTTTTTGAGCAACGGGTGCTTCACCAGGGTCTCAACGCGGACGACAATGGTCTTGTCGGCCTTGTCGCTGACGACCAGTCCAGTCAGCATACGCCGGTTGCCTTTGAATTTCAGCTCGGCCATATTTTACGCTCCCACGGCGCGTTCCCGCTGAATAGTGAGAATGCGGGCGATGGTTTTCTTCAATTCAGGAAGCTGCTGCGTGTCTTCCAGCTGCGCGGTAGCATGCTGGAACCGCTTGGAGAACAGCTCCTTACGCGTTTCGGCCAGGGTTTCGGCGAGGGTCTTATCATCCATCTCGCGAAGTTCCTTGACACTCTGCATTATTCCACCCCCTCTTTGACCACGATGGTGGTACGAACGGGCAGCTTGTAGGAAGCGCGCTTGAGGGCTTCCTTGGCCAGTTCCAGGCTGACGCCCTTCACTTCATACAGGATGCGGCCCGGCTTCACCGGAGCGCACCAGCCCTCGGGAGAGCCTTTACCCTTACCCATGCGGACTTCAGCAGGCTTCTTGGTGACGGGCACGTCCGGAAAGACGCGGATCCACACCTGACCACCACGCTTGATGTGACGCATAATGGCGACACGGGCGGACTCGATCTGCTGACTCGTCAGCTTGCCGTGGTCCAGGGTCTTCAGCGCGATATCGCCGAAGGACACCGTGCTGCCGCGCTGGGCCTTGCCCCTCACGCGACCTTTTTGCCGCTTGCGGTATTTAACTTTTTTCGGAGCCAGCATTATTGTTCCACCTCGTGGTCGAGAATTTCACCTTTGAAAATCCAGACCTTCACGCCGATGACGCCGTAGGTGGTGCGAGCCACAGCATAGCCGTAATCAATATCGGCACGCAGGGTGTGCAGAGGCACACGACCATCGCGATACCACTCGGAGCGGGCGATTTCCGCACCGGCCAGACGACCAGCGCAAAAGACCTTGATTCCCTCGGCGCCGAAGCGGCGGGCAAGACCCACTGTGCGCTTCATGGCGCGGCGGAAGGCCACGCGGCGTTCCAATTGGAGCGCGATGTTCTCAGCCACGAGCTGGGCATCCGTCTCAGGGCGACGGATCTCGTTCACCTCAATGGTGAACTCGGTCTGGAACTTTTTCCTCAAATCTTCGCGCAGTTTCTCGATCTCGACACCCTTGCGCCCGATAACGATGCCCGGGCGGGCAGTGTGGATGATCAACCGAACCTTACCACCGGCGCGCTCAATCTCGATGCGTGAGATGCCGGCCTGGTACAGCTTTTTCTTGACGTACTTGCGCAGGCGATCGTCTTCAAAAACGAACGCGGGGTAATCTTTCTTGCTGAACCAGCGCGAAAGCCAGTTCTTGTTGTACCCCAGCCTGAAGCCGTACGGATGAACTTTCTGACCCATGACGGTACCTTACATTTCCTTCACGACGACGGTGATGTGGCTGGTGCGCTTACGGATGCGGTAGGCGCGGCCCATGGCCCGCGGCTGAATACGCTTCCAGGTCGGTCCTTCATTGACGATGACCTGGGAGACTTTGAGCGAATCCACATCCACACCGGGCTTCTGCTCCGCGTTCGCGACCGCGGAGTAGAGCACTTTCCTCAGGATGGCCGCGGACTTGTTCGGTGTGAACCGAAGCAGGTTCAACGCGTCCTCGACCGGCTTGCCGTTGATATTTTTGGCAACAAGGCGGACCTTGCGAGGGGACACCCGGAGAAACTTGCTGACAGCTTTAGCTTCCATGTTTCTCTACCCCCTACTTCTTGCCTTTCTTATCGGCGGCGTGTCCAAAGAAGGTACGGGTGGGCGAAAACTCGCCCAGCTTATGACCGACCATATTCTCCGTCACGAACACCGGGATGAATTTCTTGCCGTTATGCACGGCGAAGGTCAGGCCCACCATCTCGGGAATGATGGTAGAACGGCGGGACCAAGTCTGAATGACACGACGGTCCTGGTTCTCGTTGGCCCGCTCGACTTTATTGAGCAGGTGTCCGTCAACAAACGGACCTTTTTTAAGCGATCTGGGCATGACTGTCTCCTACTTCTGTCCGCGACGCTTGACGATAAGCTTGCTGGAAGCCTTCTTCTTGTTTCTGGTCCGATACCCCTTGGTGGGCCAGCCCCACGGAGAGCAGGGATGGCGTCCGCCCGAGCTGCGGCCTTCGCCGCCGCCGAGCGGGTGGTCGATGGGGTTCATGGCCACGCCGCGCACCTGGGGACGACGACCGAGCCAGCGATTGCGGCCCGCCTTGCCCAGGGAGATGTTCTCATGTTGGATGTTGCCAACCTGACCCACAGTCGCCATGCAGGTGACGAGCACCTTGCGGATTTCACCGGAGGGCATGCGCAGGAGCGCGTATTTGCCTTCCTTGGCAACGAGCTGGGCGTAGGTTCCGGCAGCGCGGCAGAATTGGCCGCCCTTGCCGGGGTGCAACTCCACGTTGTGGAGGATGGTGCCCACGGGAATTCTGCTGATGTTCAGAGCATTGCCGGGCTTAATGTCGGCAGTATCTCCGGACAGCACCGTGTCACCGGGGTTCAGATTCACCGGAGCCAGAATGTAACGCTTTTCGCCGTCGGCATAATGCAGCAGGGCGATGCGGGCGGAACGGTTCGGATCGTACTCAATCGTGGCGACCTTGGCAGGGATGTCCCGCTTGTCGCGCTTGAAGTCGATGACCCGGTAGAGCCGCTTGTGTCCACCACCGCGACGGCGGGAGGTCACTCGGCCATTGTTGTTGCGCCCGGCTTTTTTTGTCAGCCCCTTGGTCAGGGACTTTTCCGGCCGATTCGTTGTGATCTCCTCGAAGGTGGAGATGGTCTGGAAACGGCGGCCCGGAGAAGTTGGTTTAACAGAGCGGGTAGCCATTCTTTACACTCCTTCGAACAGATCGATCTTGCTGCCGGGCGCCAAACGCACATAGGCCTTCTTGTGGCCGGCGATGCGACCCACAAGACGACCGAAGCGCTTCCGATCCCGGGATTTCCGGTTGACGATGTTGACGGCCTCGACGGAAACGTCGAAGACCTTCTCGACCGCTTTTTTGATCTCGATTTTATTTGCGGAGGGATGCACGTAGAAAGCTACGCTGTTGCATTCCTCCTTGGCCGTAGTGGCCTTTTCGGAGATCAGCGGCTTGAGCAAAACCTGGGTGTAATCCATGATTATTTCAGCCTTTCCTGGACGCACTCGGCAGCCTTCTCAAGCATGATGAGAGAGGGGTACCGGAGTACATCGTAAACATTGAGCTTATCGGCCTCAACCACCTTAATTCCCGGCAAGTTCCGGGCAGAAAGGACGAGATTAGTATCAGCATCCTTCGCAACAATCAAGGCTTTTTCGAGTCCCAGGGATTTCGCGACATCAACGAAACCCTTGGTTTTGATCTCAGGAAGGTCAATGGAATTGACGACCTTGAGACTTTCCTCGGAAAGCCTGGAAGAAAGTGCCATCTTCAGCGCCAAGCTCCGCACCTTTTTATTGACCTTAAAGTCATAGGAACGGGGTTGCGGTCCGAAGACAACGGCACCGCCGCGCCACAGGGGGGAACGAACGCTGCCCGCACGGGCACGGCCGGTTCCCTTCTGGCGCCAGGGTTTGCGTCCGCCACCACGCTTGAGGACACGATTGCGAGTCGCATGCGTCCCGGCGCGGCCGGCGGCACGGTAGGAGCGAACCACAAGATGCATGATCTCGGGTTTCACTTCCACCTCAAAGACTTCAGGGGCCAGCTCAATGCTGCCCACTTCCTTATTATTTTGGTCGAACACGTTCAATTTGGCCATGTCGGACTCCCCTAATTCTTCTTGCGGATCATCACCAGGCCATTATTCGGACCCGGAATCTGGCCCTTGACCACGATGATGTTTTCGTCGGGGCGAACGTCGAGCACTTCCACGGTGGGAAGAGTCACATTACGCGCGCCCATGTGGCCGGGCATTTTCTTGTTCTTCCAGACACGACCCGGGAAGGTGGCGTTACCGACGGAACCCGGGGCGCGGTGCACTTTTTCGGCACCGTGGGAGGCCCGCTGGCCACCGAAGTTCCAGCGCTTCATAACGCCCTGGAAGCCTTTTCCCTTACTGGTTCCGGACACCTTGACGGTGTCTCCGGCCTTGAACATGTCCACAGTCAGTTCTTGACCCACTTCGTATTCCGCGGTTTCATCAACGCGGAACTCAAGGGTGTGGCGGAAAAAGCCTTTTCCGGCCTTGGCCTGATGGCCGCGCTCCGGACGATTGACTTTGCGCTCCGGCACTTCCTCGAAGGCCAACTGCAAGGCGTTATATCCTTCCTTGTCAACGGACTTGATCTGCATGATCGGACACGGCCCGGCGGCAATAACGGTCACAGGGCACACGCTGCCGTCGTCGCTGAAGATCCGGGTCATCCCGACCTTCTTTCCGAGCAATCCAAGCGTTTTGGGCATGGTATCCTCTCAATTAAAGCTTGATTTCCACGTCAACACCAGCGGGCAGGGACAGCTTTCCGAGCGAGTCCACAGTCTGCTGAGTGGGTTCCAGAATGTCCAAAAGGCGCTTGTGTACGCGCTGCTCGAACTGTTCGCGGGACTTCTTGTCCACGTGAACGGACTTCTGGACCGTGGTCCGGTGAATATCGGTGGGCAAAGGAACGGGCCCGGCGATGGCCGCCCCGGTGTTCCGGGCGGTGTCTACGATCTCGGTGACCGCCTTGTCCAGGATGCGATAATCATATGCTTTCAGTTTGATCCTGATCCGATCACTGGTCATGGTCGCCATAAGCGTACTCCTGAAACGTTTCGTCGCAACGCGCCCACCCGTTTCGATGCGGGCGCGGAATCCTTCGAATCCGAAAAACGGTTCGAAGGCTTACTCTCTATATAACAGTTCTGTCAAGTATGCGGCGGACCGATGGTCACGCGCTTTTCTTGACCAACTCCTCGGCCAACGAGGCAGGAACCTGCTCGTAGTGGTCAAACTGCATGGTGAAGGTGGCCCGGCCCTGGGTCTTGGACCGCAGGTCCGTGGCGTAACCGAACATCATGGACAGGGGGACCATGGCACTGATGACCTGGGCTCCACCGCGAGAATCCATGCCGGCAACGCGGCCGCGACGACCGTTCAGGTCGCCCATGACATCACCGAGGTATTCCTCGGGGGTCACCACTTCAACACTCATGATCGGTTCCAGCAAGGCCGGGGCCGCCTTTTTGCAGGCGTCCTTGATGGCCATGGAACCGGCCACGTAAAAGGCCTGTTCCGAGGAGTCCACCTCATGGTAGGAACCAAAGACCAGCTTGACCTTGACGTCCACCACCGGATAGCCAGCCATGACGCCGTTCTTCAAGGCATCCTGAATACCGCGATCAACGGGCGGGATGTATTCCTTGGGGATCACGCCGCCCTTAATCTCATCCGAGAAGGCGTAGCCTTCTTCCGGATTCGGCTCGACTTCGAGCACGACGTGGCCGTACTGGCCGCGACCGCCCGACTGCTTGGCATGTTTGACGTCCACCTTCACCGACTGGGTGATGGTCTCACGATAGGCCACACGCGGGGCGCCGACATTGGCATTGACGTTGAATTCGCGCAACAGGCGGTCAACAATGATTTCCAGGTGCAGTTCACCCATACCCGCGATAAGGGTCTGGCCGGTTTCTTCGTCGGTCTTGACGCGGAAACTGGGATCCTCTTTGGCGAGCTTGGCCAGACTGTCGGAAAGCACGTCACGGTCGGCCTTGGTTTTCGGCTCAATGGCAACTTCGATGACCGGATCGGGAACGTCCAGGGACTCCAGAATCACCGGCAACTTGGCCTCGGCCAGGGTGTCACCGGTCGATACGGTCTTCAGACCCACGGCCGCGACAATGTCACCGGCCCAGGCTTCCTTGACTTCATCACGTTTGTTGGCATGCATCTTCAGCAGACGACCGATGCGCTCCTTCTTTCCGGAACGGGTGTTCACGAAGGACTGCCCGGACTCGATGTGTCCGGAGTAGATGCGCAGGAAGGTCAGATGTCCAACAAAGGGATCGGTCATCAATTTGAATGCCAGAGCGGCAAGCGGCTTGTCGTCATCACACGGGCACTCGACATCTTCCCCAGTGTCCACATGCGCGCCCTTGATGGCGGCGATGTCCAGCGGAGAAGGCAAGTAGTCGATGATGGCGTCGAGCAGCTGCTGCACGCCCTTGTTCTTAAAGGCGGTGCCGCAGAGCACGGGGCAGATGGTCAGGCTAACGGTAGCCTTCCGCACGCCCTCACGCAGCTCTTCAGGAGTCAGCTCCTCACCGCCAAGGTATTTTTCCATCAGGGCTTCGTCTTCTTCGGCAATGCTCTCGACCAACTCGAGACGCAACGCGTCAAACGTCTCCTGGAGTTCGGCGGGCACGTCGGTGACAGTGAATTCCATCCCGAACGTTTCCGGCTTGTCGAAGAGAATGGCTTTGCCCTCGATAAGATCCACGACGCCTTCAAACTCGTCCTCAGCGCCGATGGGAATCTGCAGAACCACCGGCTTAGCGCCAAGTCGTTCTTTGATCATGTCGACGCAACGGGAAAAGTTGGCACCGACACGGTCCATCTTATTCACAAAAGCCACGCGGGGAACCTTGTACCGGTCCGCTTGCCGCCAGACCGTTTCGGACTGGGGCTCGACACCGGCAACGGCATCGAAAACCGCGATGGCACCATCAAGCACGCGCAAGGCACGCTCCACTTCCATGGTAAAGTCCACGTGTCCGGGTGTATCAATGATGTTCACCCGATGCTCGCGCCAAAAACACGTGGTGGCGGCACTAGTAATGGTAATGCCGCGCTCCTGCTCCTGCTCCATCCAGTCCATGGTGGCGGAACCGTCGTGCGTCTCACCGATTTTGTGGGAAACGCCGGTATAGAACAGAATGCGCTCAGTGGTCGTGGTCTTACCGGCATCAATGTGCGCCATGATGCCGATATTGCGCTGCTTTTCCCTGGGAACCTGTCTGGCCACGCTTTCTCTCCTCCGCTACCAGCGGTAATGGGCGAAGGCCTTGTTGGCTTCGGCCATTTTGTGCACGTCTTCGCGCTTTTTAACGGCACCACCACGGTTGTTGTAGGCGTCGAGCAGCTCGCCGGAGAGGCGGGCGACCATGCCTTTTTCCCCGCGATTGCGGGCGTAGGTGATGAGCCAGCGGATGGCCAAAGCGGATTGGCGCTCGGGCCGGACCTCCATAGGCACCTGGTACGTGGCGCCACCAACGCGGCGGGATTTAACCTCCACGTGGGGCTTGACGTTTTCCAGCGCCTTTTCAAAAGCCTTCAGAGGATCCTCGGAAGTGGATCCGCCGAGATTCTCCAGGGACTGGTAAAAAATTCGTTCCGCTGTGCTCTTCTTTCCGTCGAGCATCAGGCGGTTGATAAAACGGGACGCCAAGCGACTCCCGTAAATCGGGTCGGGAATGACCTGCCTCTTGGGCGCTGGTCCTTTACGCGGCATTTTTTTCTCCTTGGTTCTGGCCGGGGGGACGTTATTTCAGGAACGCCGATAAAACCCTACTTCGGGCATCACTCCCCGGGCATTACAGCAATCGGGCCGATATGGGCGCAGGGCTATTTGGGCCGCTTGGCGCCGTACTTGGAACGTCCCTGGCGGCGATCAGCAACGCCGGCGGTGTCGAGGCTTCCACGAACGATGTGATAACGCACACCGGGAAGGTCTTTCACACGACCGCCGCGGATCAGCACCACGGAGTGTTCCTGCAGGTTGTGGCCCTCACCGGGAATGTAGGCCGTCACTTCGATGCCGTTGGTCAGGCGCACACGGGCGACCTTACGCAAGGCGGAGTTCGGCTTTTTCGGCGTGGTGGTGTACACACGGGTGCATACGCCACGACGCTGGGGGCATTCCTGGAGAGCCGGAGTCTTTTTCCGCTTTCCCGTCACAGAGCGACGGTTGCGGATCAGCTGGTTAATAGTCGGCATTTCTCCTCCAATACGAGTGTTTCGTAATCCAGGGCAAAGAGACGGGGATGTACGTCAATCCGACCGCTCTTGTCAAGGTTCCGCACGCACTTTATACTGCGTGGCCGACCTCGGCCCGACTTTACTCAAAAAAAGGAGGAGCATCGGCTCCCCCTTTTTTTTATTATGCGAAGGTGGTTTCCGCCCTAATCCACGAGAAGAGGGTTCTCCTCCAGATCTTCGAGGAACTTGTCCGGACGTTCCGGCTGCTCGGGTACATCGATGCCGGTTTCCGCATATTCGCGGAAGCCCGTACCCGCGGGAATCAGCCGTCCCACAATCACGTTCTCCTTGAGTCCGCGCAGACTGTCGGCCTTGCCCATGAGCGAGGCCTCGGTAAGCACCTTGGTGGTTTCCTGGAAGGAAGCCGCGGAGATAAAGGAATCCGTGGACAGGGAGGCCTGGGTGATACCCAGCACCAGGGGTTCTGCGGTGGCGGGCTGCAGCCCTTCCACCACGGCCTTCTGGTTTTCCTCCATGAACCGGGTTTTGTCCACCTGCTCCCCGATGAGGAAGGTGGTGCCGCCCGGATCCAGGATGCTTACTTTCTTCAGCATCTGGCGCACAATGATCTCAATGTGCTTATCGTTGATATTAACACCCTGGAAGCGGTACACATCCTGGATCTCCTCCACGAGGTAGCGGGCCAGGTGCTTTTCGCCCTTGATCTTCAGGATGTCGTGCAGCTCGGGATAGCCTTCGGTAAGCAGGTCGCCCGCTTCCACAAAGTCGGCTTCCTGCACCGTGATATGACGGCCTTTGGGAATAAGGTATTCCTTGGCGTCGCCCACTTCCGGCGTGACCACGATCTTGCGCTTGCCTTTGGTCTCCTGACCGTAGGAAACGATACCGTCGATTTCCGAAACCACGCCCAGATCCTTGGGCTTGCGAACCTCGAACAGCTCGGCAACGCGGGGAAGACCACCCACGATGTCCTTGGTCTTGGAAGTTTCGCGAGGCTTACGGGCAATGACGTCACCGGCCTGGAGCATTTCGCCGTCACGAACCATCAAAATCGCGCCCACAGGCATGGGGAACACGGCCGGGCTGGAAGTGCCGGGCCGCATGACCGCCTCACCATTCTCGTCAACAATGGAAATGGCGGGCCGCAGGTTCGTGGACCGGTATTCCATGATGGTGAAGGTGGCCTTCTGGGTCATCTCGTCCACCCGTTCCTGGATGGTCTTGCCTTCGATGATATCCGTAAACACGATCCGACCGCTGACATCGGCAATGAACGGTTCGTTGAACGGATCCCATTCAGCCAGGGTCTGGCCCTTCTTGATATCCTGGCCCTCCTCCACAAGGAGCTTGGCACCGGAGGGGAGGACATATTTTTCCCGTTCGCGTCCTTGTTCATCCACGACACCCACCTGACAGCTCTTACCAAGCACCATGTGCTGGCCTTCGCTGTTCTTGACGGTGCGCATGCGGTAGAAGGTCACGCTGCCGGAATGCTGCGAGTCGATGGAAGACTGCTCGATTTCCTTGGAGGCCGTACCGCCAATATGGAAGGTACGCATGGTCAGCTGTGTCCCCGGCTCACCAATGGACTGCGCCGCGATGATGCCTACGGTCTCGCCCACGTTGACCAGATGTCCTCGGGCCAGATCGCGTCCGTAGCACTTGGCGCAGACACCGCGCTTGGAGCGGCAGGTCAGAGCCGAGCGGATGATCACGCTGTTCACACCGGCCTGGTCCAACTTGGCGGCATATTGCTCGTCAATGAGCGTATCGCCCGGAATGATCAGTTCCCCGGTGGTCTCGTCATAGACGTCAAACAAGGTGGTGCGGCCGAGCACACGCTCGGACAGACGCTCTTTCACTTCACCGCCCTTGATCAGGTGGGTCAGTTCCAGGCCGTCCACGGTGCCGCAATCCAGCTCATTCACGGTCACATCCTGCACCACGTCCACCAGGCGGCGGGTCAGGTAACCGGAGTTGGCCGTCTTCAGCGCGGTATCCGCAAGACCTTTTCGAGCGCCGTGTGTCGAGATGAAGTACTGCAGGACCGAGAGACCTTCGCGGAAGCTCGCGGTGATGGGCGACTCGATGATTTCACCGGAAGGCTTGGCCATCAAACCACGCATACCCGCCAACTGACGCATCTGGTCCTGGTTGCCTCGAGCACCGGAAGTGGCCATCATATAAATGGGGTTGAAGCTGGAGTTTTGCTCCACCTTTCCGGTCTTGGGATCCTCGACATCGTCCAGGGACATTTCCTTCATCATCTCGTTGGAAACGTCGTTGGTGGTCTTGGTCCAGACATCGACCACCTTGTTGTATTTCTCAGTACGGGTGATGATACCGTCACGATACTGGGATTCGATATCCGAGACTTCGTTGTAGGCGGCATCAATCAGTTTGGGCTTGCGATCAGGAATCTTGAGATCCTTCACGCCCACCGTCACACCGGCGCGGGTGGCGAATTCGTAGCCCAGCCCCTTGATGCGGTCGCAGAGAATGACAGTGGCCTTGGTGCCTGCGTCACGATACGTCTGCGCCACCAGTCGGGCGATATTCTTTTTGTTCAGCACCAGGTTCACGGCATGGAAGCCCACGCCCTCGGGCAGCAATTCGCTGACCAAAACGCGGCCCGTGGTGGTTTCCACCAACTCGCCGTTGATGCGGACCTTGATGCGGGCATGCAGGCTCAGCGCCCCACCGTCGTATGCGGCGATCACTTCCCAGGGACCGGCAAAGACCTTGCCCTCGCCCAATTCAAAACTACGGGGCGTGGTCAGGTAGTACAGGCCGAGAACAATATCCTGCGAAGGGTTGATGATGGGCGTTCCGTTGGACGGGCTGAGGATGTTGTTGGAAGACATCATCAGCACGCGGGCCTCGATCTGGGCCTCCACGGAAAGCGGCACGTGCACGGCCATCTGGTCGCCGTCAAAGTCCGCGTTGTACGCGGCGCAGACAAGCGGATGCAGCTGAATGGCCTTGCCCTCAACAAGCAGCGGCTCAAACGCCTGAATACCCAGGCGGTGCAGCGTGGGCGCGCGGTTGAGCATGATGGGGTATTCGCGGACCACGTCTTCCAGGATGTCCCAGACCACGAGATCCTCGCGTTCCACCATTTTCTTGGCGCTCTTGATGGTCGTGGCCAGTTCCCGCCGTTCCAATTCGGAATAAATGAAGGGCTTGAACAACTCCAGAGCCATCTTTTTGGGCAGGCCGCACTGGTGCAGCTTCAGGCTCGGCCCAACGACGATGACGGAACGACCGGAGTAGTCCACGCGCTTACCGAGCAGGTTCTGACGGAAGCGGCCCTGCTTGCCCTTGATCATGTCGGACAAGGATTTCAGGGGACGTCCGTTGGTGCCGGTAATGGCCCGGCCACGACGGCCGTTGTCAAACAGGGCGTCCACGGATTCCTGGAGCATGCGCTTTTCGTTACGGATAATGATATCCGGCGCGCCCAGCTCCAGCAGCCGCTTCAGGCGGTTGTTGCGGTTGATGACCCTGCGGTACAGGTCGTTGAGGTCCGAGGTGGCGAACCGGCCGCCATCCAGAGGAACCAGCGGACGCAGCTCGGGCGGAATCACGGGAACAACTTCCATGATCATCCACTCGGGGCGGTTGCCGGACTCCAGGAAAGCCTCCACGATCTTCAACCGCTTGGTGATTTTCTTTTTACGGGTCTGCGATTTGGTAGACTGGGATTCCTCTCGCAGGGATACGCGCAGCTCTTCAAGGTTCAGAGCTTCCAGGAGCTTGCGCACGGTTTCCGCGCCCATGCCCACCTCGCAGGCATCCTCACCGAAATGGTCGAGCACCTGGAGGTACTGGTCCTCGGAAATGATCTGCAACCGCTTGAGCGGCGTATCACCCGGATCCAGCACGATATAGGAATCGAAGTAAAGCACCTTTTCCAGATCGGCCATGGTGATGTCCAGCAGGGTACCGATCTTGGAAGGCAACGTCTTCAGGAACCAAATATGCGCCACAGGCGCGGCCAGCTCAATGTGGCCCATGCGCTCGCGCCGCACCTTGGAGGCGATAACCTCGACACCGCACTTTTCGCACACGATGCCGCGGTGTTTCATGCGCTTATACTTACCGCAGTTGCACTCGTAGTCCTTCACCGGACCGAAGATCTTGGCGCAGAACAGGCCGTCGCGCTCCGGCTTGAAGGTACGATAGTTGATGGTCTCCGGCTTTTTGACCTCACCGAAGGACCATTCCCGGATCTTTTCCGGAGAAGCGATGGAAATCTGGATGGATTTCAGTCCACGACCAGCGCCGCCGACGCTGGGAGTGCCACGCAGGGTGAACAGATCGTCCAAAGTCATGGCTGCCTCTTGGGGTTGTGATTATTGTCCAGGCCCGGCCTTTCGGCCGGGCCGGTAACAGTCAATGGCACGCCGATGCTATTGCTGAGGCACCGGGCGTTGTTGCGGCAGAGCCTTGCGAGCGCTCTCGTCCTGGTCCAGATGAACGTCCAGGCCCAGAGACATCAGCTCCTTGACCAAAACGTTGAAGGACTCGGGCAGACCCGCTTCAAGGAAGTTATCACCCTTGACGATCTTCTCGTACATCTTCACGCGGCCCTGCACATCGTCGGATTTGACAGTGAGGAACTCCTGCAGCATGTACGCGGCGCCATAGGCCTCCAAAGCCCAGACCTCCATCTCACCCAGACGCTGACCACCGAACTGCGCCTTACCACCCAGCGGCTGCTGCGTGACCAGGGAGTACGGTCCCGTGGAACGGGCGTGGATCTTCTCGTCGACGAGATGGTGCAGTTTGAGAATATACATGACACCCACGGTGACACGGTTGTGGAACGGTTCACCGGTCCGGCCGTCGTAGAGCACCACCTTGCCGTCGTCGGGCAAGCCGGTCTTTTCCAGCATGGTCCAGATTTGTTCCTCGCGCGCGCCGTCAAACACGGGCGTTTTCGTAATGATGCCTTTTTCGCTGGCCTTGATGGCCTCCACCAGCTCCTCGTCGGACAGGTCGTCGATGAGGTCGTTGACCCCGTCGCCGAAGGCCTCCTTGATGCGGGCGCGAAGATCCTGAACACTTTCCTCATACATGGCGTAGAGGCGGTTGCCGATCTCCTTGGCCGCCCAGCCAAGGTGGGTCTCCATGATCTGCCCGATGTTCATACGCGAAGGCACGCCGAGCGGGTTGAGCACGATATCCATGGGGGTGCCGTTGGCAAAGAAGGGCATATCCTCTTCCGGCAGGATGCAGGAAACAACACCCTTGTTACCGTGGCGACCGGCCATCTTGTCACCCACGCTGAGCTTACGCTTCACCGCGACGTAGACCTTGACCATCTTGATCACGCCCGGAGGCAGATCATCGCCCTCAGTGGCCTTTTCACGCTTCAGGTCATAGATGTTCTTGATGAACTTGATCTGGCGTTCGTAGTCGGCCAGCATCTCCTTGACCTGGGCATTCAACTCGGCATCCTCAAAGACACCGGAGAGCTTCTTCAACGGAATCTCGGCCAGGGCTTCGCCATCCAGAGCGTTGCCGCTCTCGGCATAGAAGCTGCCCTTTTTCTTGCCCGGCACATCCTTGGCCACGGGCTTTCCTTCCACCAAGGGGACAATTTTTTCCCGCAGGGCGTCGGTCAAGGCCGCAATGTGCTTCA
This sequence comes from Paucidesulfovibrio gracilis DSM 16080, assembly GCF_900167125.1. Classification (NCBI taxonomy): domain Bacteria; kingdom Pseudomonadati; phylum Thermodesulfobacteriota; class Desulfovibrionia; order Desulfovibrionales; family Desulfovibrionaceae; genus Paucidesulfovibrio; species Paucidesulfovibrio gracilis. The sequence continues at coordinate 312,557 of NZ_FUYC01000002.1, read as the reverse complement.
TCTCTTTGAGATCGGTCTTGTTCAGCTCGAACTGTTCGATGTTGTGGGTGCGCTCGTCCTTTTCGCCGGAACGACGATTGAAGACCTTCACATCCACCACCGTTCCCTCGATTCCCGGCGGAACCTTGAGAGAGGTGTTTTTCACATCCCGGGCCTTGTCGCCAAAGATGGCCCGAAGCAACTTTTCTTCCGGGGTAAGCTGGGTCTCGCCCTTGGGCGTAATTTTACCCACCAGGATATCGTCGGCCTGAACCCGGGCGCCAAGGCGGATGATGCCGCACTCGTCCAGGTTGCGGAGCATGTCTTCGGACACGTTGGAGATGTCACGGGTGATTTCCTCGGGTCCAAGCTTGGTATCCCGGGCCACCACCTCAAATTCCTCCACATGGACCGAGGTAAAGACATCCTCTTTGACCATCCGTTCGGAGATGAGGATGGAGTCCTCAAAGTTGTAACCGCACCAGGGCATGAATGCCACAAGCAGGTTTTTGCCCAGAGCCAGTTCGCCGTCGCGAATGGCCGGACCGTCCGCAAGAACATGTCCCTTCTTGACCCGTTGCCCCACGTTCACGCGGGCGCGCTGGCCAAAGCAGGAGTTCTGGTTGGACTTGTGCCACTTGAGCAATTCATAGCTTTTTACGCCGCCGGTCTGCGGAGAGATGCCATTCTCATAGGACATGACGATCCGTTCGGCATCCACATAGTGGACGATGCCGTCTTCCTCGGCCAGCAGACACGCCCCGGAATCCTGCGCAACAGCGGCCTCCATGCCCGTACCCACCAGGGGCTTTTCCGCACGGAGCAGCGGTACGGCCTGGCGCTGCATGTTGGATCCCATGAGAGCGCGGTTGGCGTCATCGTGCTCCAGGAACGGAATCAGCGCGGCCGAGATGGAAACGATCTGGCTCGGGCTGATGTCCATGAGGGTCACTTCCTCACGCGGCACCATGGTAACGTCTCCATGGATACGGGAGGTGACCATATCATTGATGAACGAACCATCCTGCATGGGAGCGTTGGCCTGAGCCACCACCTCGCCCGCTTCCTGCGTGGCGTCCACATACATGATGTCGTCCGTGATCCGGTTGTCCTTAACCACGCGGAACGGAGTTTCGATGAAACCGTAATCGTTGACCTTGGCATACGTGGTCAACGACACGATCAGACCGATGTTTGGTCCTTCCGGCGTTTCAATGGGACAAATCCGGCCATAATGCGAGGTGTGCACGTCGCGGACTTCAAACCCGGCGCGCTCACGGGTCAGACCGCCAGGACCGAGCGCGGAAAGGCGGCGCTTATGCGTCACTTCCGAGAGCGGGTTGGTCTGATCCATAAACTGCGAAAGCTGGGAGGTTCCGTAGAACTCCTTGAGCACCGCGGCCACGGGCTTGGGGTTGATCAGATCGTGCGGCATGAGCGTGGCCACTTCCTGGAGGCTCATGCGCTCCTTGATGGCCCGTTCCATGCGCACCAGTCCGATGCGGTACTGGTTTTCCACCAGCTCACCCACCGGGCGTACGCGACGGTTGCCCAAGTGGTCGATGTCGTCGGCGGGACCATGGGAGTCCTTGAGCTTGCAGAGCACCTTCACCGCGGTCAGAATATCCTCGTTGGTGAGAGTCCGCTTGTCCAAGGCCTGATCCAGGCCAAGCCGGGCATTAAGCTTGTATCGGCCCACGCTGGAAAGGTCGTAGTAGTCGGGATTGCGGAACAGGTTCTCGAAGAACGTGGACGCGATCTCGGCCGTGGGAGGGGAACTGGGGCGCAGACGGCGGTAAATCTCGATCTGCGCGGTCTCCATGTCGGTGGTTTTGTCCAACATGAGGGTCTCGCGCATGGACGAAGAGACATCCATACCGCTGGTCCAGAGGATGGGCAGCTCCTTGACGTCGCCGCTTTCCAAAATCTGCTCCAGCAAAGCGCCGGTAACCTCTTCAGCAGCCTCGGCGAGCACCTCACCGTTGGCGTCCACCAGATCGCGAGCCAGGAACAGTCCGGCCACGGAATCCGGGGAAACCTCGATGCGCTCCACCCCGGCGCGTGCAAGACGTCGCCAGGCACCTTTGGTGACGGCGGAATTGGCCTTGGCAACCACCTTACCGTCCGGCAACTCGAGATCCACAAACGCCTCTTCCTTGCGGAAGTGGTCGGGTACGATCTCCCGGAACATCTTGCCGTCCTCAATAACGTACCGTTCGGACTCGTAGAAGTAGTCGAGGATGTCCTGCCGGGTCATGCCCATAGCCTTGAGCAGGATGGTGGCGGGCATTTTCCGACGGCGGTCGATGCGGACGTACAGGATATCCTTGTGATCAAAGTCGAAATCCAGCCAGGAACCGCGCATGGGGATCACACGACAGGAGTAGAGCACGGTGCGGCTGGAATGGGTCTTGCCGGAGTCGTGTTCGAAAATGATGCCGGGCGAGCGCTGCAACTGGTTGACGATGACACGTTCGGTGCCGTTGATGATGAAGGTTCCCTTCTCGGTCATCAACGGGATGGTGCCGAAATAGATGTCCTGCTCTTTGATGTCGCGAATGGTCCGGGCTTCGGACTCCTCATCAACATCATAGACCACGAGCCGCACCTTGATGCGGATAGTGGTTTCGTAGGTCAGGCCTTTGGAAATGCATTCCGCCTGATCGTATTTCGGCTCACCAATCTCATAACTGACGTACTCAAGGCTGGCCGTTTTGTTGAAATCCTCGATGGGGAAAACCGAGCGGAACACCCCTTCGAGGCCGATGTCCTCCCTGCTGGCCGGAGGCACATCCTCCTGAAGAAACCGCTTGTAGGAATCCACCTGAAGTTCCAGCAGGTGGGGGATGGGCAGGGCGTTGACGATTTCTCCGAACTGTTTTGTAAGCTGAACCATTGTACCCTCGTGCGATACGTTTGGCGTTTAGGTACGGACTGCCTTGCGCAGCTCCAGCGCCCCCAGTGGGGCCAAAGCCGGCGGGGAGCCGGCGTTTACGGGAAATGCGGATGGTAAAAATTGGAACGCTAAAATATTCTATACTGATACAGCGCAAAGAGCGCAACTCCCCTTTGGGGATTGCGCTCTTCGGCTGTTATAAAATGCTAGTTACTTGACTTCAACGCCGGCGCCCGCTTCCTCGAGCTGCTTCTTGGCCTCTTCGGCCTCGTCCTTGGACACGCCTTCCTTGATGGGCTTCGGAGCCTCATCAACGAGAGCCTTGGCCTCTTTCAGGCCCAGACCGGTGATGGCGCGCACAGCCTTGATGGTGCCGATCTTGTTGTCGCCAGCGCCGGTGAGAATGACGTCGAACTCGGTCTTCTCTTCTTCAGCAGCGCCACCGTCACCGGCAGCGGGGGCGGCAGCAACAGCGGCCACGGGGGCGGCGGCGGAAACGCCGAACTTCTCTTCCAGCTCTTTGATGAACTCGGAAAGCTCCAGAACGGTCATGTTGGCGATGAAATCGACAACCTGGTCTTTGGTGATATCAGCCATTTTCGTTGTCCTCCTAGGGGGTAACCTTATGTGGTTGTGAGCATGGACCTGTGCTAGGCCGCTTCTTTCTGTTCCTTGATGGCATTCAAGGCGTAGAGGGTGTTGCGAAGCAGGTTCGCGAACAGACCCACAAAGTTGGTCGGCACAGCGTTCATGGTGCCGAGAGCCGAGGCAAGCAGTTCAGGCTTGCCAGGCAGCTTGGCGAGTTCCTTCAAGTCGTTCTCGTCAAGAAAGCGCCCTTCAAGGGAGCCGAATTTTACCTCGAACTTTTTGTTCGTCTTGGCAAACTCAGCCAGCGCCTTAGCCAGGGGAACGGGATCTTCGTACCCGAGGGCAACGGCGCAGTTATCCTTGAAATGCTCACAGAGGACCCCGTGTTCGGTATCCTTGAGAGCTAACCGGGCCAGGGTGTTCTTGACGACCTGGAAATCGACCCCGGATTCGCGCAGCTGCTTACGCAGAGCGGTGCTCTGCTCAACAGAAATGCCGGCGAAACCGGTGACGACGGCAATGCTCGCCCGAGAAGCCTTCCCAGAAAGCTGCTCAATAACTTGGGCTTTTTCTTGCCTGTTCATCGATACTCCTCGTCGGTTGGCCCGGAAAGCAAGTCTAGATCTCGTCTCGGCAGGATGATTAAGGAGCTTTGCTCCACCTGCTGTCTTTGACTCGCCTTCCTTGTTGTATATCTAAACCCGCCCGGAAGCAATCCAGGCGGGGTTGTCCCATAGATGGAGAGGGTTAGGCTCCAAGGAACTTGCGGACAGTGGACACGTCCACCTTCACGCCCGGCCCCATGGTGGTGGCCACAGCGAGGTTCCGCATATAGGTTCCCTTGCTGGAAGAGGGCTTGAGCCGATTAACGGTATCCAGCAGGGCTTTGAGGTTTTCGCAAAGCTTTTCCGCGCCAAAGGAAACCTTTCCGATGGGAGCGTGCAGCACACCGGCCTTGTCCACCTTGAACTCGACCTTACCGGCCTTGAGTTCCTTGACGGCGTTGCCGATGTCAAAGGTGACGGTACCGGTCTTGGCGTTGGGCATCAGGCCACGGGGACCGAGGATGCGACCAATCTTACCGACCTGAGCCATCATATCCGGGGTAGCGACAGCCTTATCGAATTCGAGCCATCCACCCTGGATCTTTTCCACCAAGTCTTCGCCACCGACCACATCGGCACCCGCTTCCTTGGCTTCAGACTCCTTATCCCCCTTACAGAAGGCGGCCACGCGCACGTCCTTGCCCAGCCCATTGGGCAGGGTGACGGCTCCGCGCACCATCTGGTCGGAATACTTGGGGTCGACACCGAGGTTAATGGCCACGTCCACGGTTTCGTCGAAAGAGGCGTAGGAGGCTTCAATAGCCAGCTTGACACCTTCTTCCACCGAGACGCGCTCGACATTGTCGCGGCCTTCGACGGCGTTTCTGTATTTCTTTCCGTGTTTCGGCATGGTTCGATTCTCCAACTAACCTTTGACTTCGATGCCCATGCTGCGGGCGGTTCCCTCGACACTGCGCATGGCTGCGTCGATGTCCGCGGCGGTCAGGTCGGGCATTTTCAGTTCGGCGATTTCCCGCACCTGGGCGCGGGTCACCTTGCCGACCTTCACCTTGTTGGGCTCGCCGCTGCCGCCGTCCAGTTTGGCGGCCTTGAGCAACAACACCGAAGCGGGCGGGGTCTTGGTGATGAAGGAGAACGACCGGTCCGCGTAGACCTCGATGATCACGGGAATGATCATCCCCTTCTGGTCCTGCGTTTTGGCGTTGAAGGCCTTGCAGAACTCCATGATGTTCACGCCGTGCTGACCAAGAGCCGGGCCGACGGGCGGCGACGGATTGGCAGCGCCTGCGGCGATCTGCAGCTTGATTTTACCGATGACTTTCTTGGCCATTTTTCAATCCTTGCGGTGCCTTTTAGACGTAGGGTCCGGCCTGCTCAGCCTTTGTCCACCTGGACAAAATCCAGCTCGACGGGGGTCTGGCGACCGAAGATGGAGACATTGACCCGGAGCTTGCCCTTGTCGTAGTTGACGTCTTCCACCACTCCGTTGAACCCGGAGAAGGGTCCGTCGATGACGCGGACTTCGTCTCCACGGCCAAAGTTGAATTTTGGACGCGGCTTTTCCTGGCGGCTCTCCATCATATTCAGAATATGCTGCGCCTCACTGTCGCGCATGGGCGTGGGGCGATTTTTGCCGCCGACAAACCCGGTCACCTTGGGAATGTCCTGGATGAGGTGCCAGGAATCATCCGTCATGACCATCTTGATCATGACATAACCGGGATAAAACTTGCGCGTAGTGGTCCGCTTCTCGCCCTTGACCATTTCCACGACTTTTTCCGTGGGCATGATGACTTCCTCGATGAGGCCGTCATCCTGGCCGGTACGCATCATTTCCTTGATGGTCTGCTCAACCCGCTGCTCGAATCCCGAGTAGGTGTGCAGAATGTACCAACGGGCCTTGTGAGAGCTGCCGCCTGTAAGCTCTAGTTGACTCATAGTCCGGTGTCCTTACGCGTTGCGGTTAGGACAGGATGACGCTGATGAGCTGAGACAGCCCAAAGTCGACAACCCCCAGAAACAGGGCGACCACCACCGTGAAAACCACGACGGCGATGCTGGTGGCAACAGTTTCCTTCCGGCTGGGCCAGACGACTTTTTTGATCTCGACTTTGGATTCTTCGAAGAATTCCTTCAGCTGTGAGATCTTGGCTCCCAGGCTTGCCGGGGAGGCCTTCTGGGCCTGCTGGCCGCCGGAGTCCTTACTTTTCCTTCTGGCCATTCGGACCGTCCTATAAAAAATGGCAGGGGTGGAGGGATTCGAACCCCCAACTTCCGGTTTTGGAGACCGGCACTCTAGCCGTTAGAGTTACACCCCTGCGTTCGAAACTACTTGGATTCCTTGTGGACAGTGTGTTTCTTGTCCCAGGGACAATACTTCTTCACTTCCAGACGTCCAGTAGTATTCTTCTTGTTCTTGGAGGTAGCGTAGTTCTTACGCTTGCACTCCGTGCACTGCAACTGAATGTTGACGCGCATTGTCTTACTCCACGATTTCGCTCACCGCGCCGGCGCCGACAGTGCGGCCGCCTTCACGGATGGCGAAGCGAAGACCGGTCTCCATGGCGATGGGGGCGATCAGCTCGACGTTGAACACAGCGTTGTCGCCAGGCATAACCATCTCGACACCCTCTTCCAGGGTCACGACGCCGGTGACGTCCGTGGTGCGGAAGTAGAACTGCGGACGGTAGCCGGAGAAGAACGGGGTATGACGGCCGCCTTCATCCTTGGACAGGACGTAGACCTGGGCCTTGAACTTGGTGTGCGGGGTGATGGAACCGGGCTTGGCCAGAACCTGACCGCGCTCGACATCGTCGCGCTTCACACCGCGAACCAGCACACCGACGTTGTCGCCAGCCTGACCCTGGTCCAGCACCTTGCGGAACATTTCCACGCCCGTGCAGGTGGTCTTGGCGGTATCCTTGATGCCGATAATTTCGACTTCGTCACCAACGGTGATGATGCCGCGCTCCACACGACCGGTAACAACGGTACCGCGACCGGAGATGGAGAACACGTCCTCGATGGGCATCAGGAAGGGCTTGTCGATGTCGCGCTCAGGCTCAGGGATGTAGCTGTCGCAAGCGGCCAGCAGCTCAAAGATGGGCTTGGCGGCTTCATCGTCCACGCTGTCGGCCTCAAGAGCCTTCAGGGCGGAACCCTTGATGACAGGAATGTCGTCGCCGGGGAACTCGTACTTGGAAAGCAGCTCGCGCACTTCCAACTCGACCAGCTCCAGCAGCTCTTCGTCGTCCACCATGTCGCACTTGTTCAGGAACACGACCATGGCGGGCACGCCAACCTGACGACCGAGCAGGATGTGCTCACGAGTCTGGGGCATGGGACCGTCGGTGGCGGCGCAGACGAGGATAGCTCCGTCCATCTGGGCGGCACCAGTGATCATATTCTTGATGTAGTCGGCGTGACCGGGGCAGTCCACGTGAGCGTAGTGACGATTTTCCGTCTCATACTCGACGTGGGCGGTGGCGATGGTGATGCCGCGCTCTTTCTCTTCGGGAGCCTTATCGATCTCGTCGAAGGCGACGTATTCGCCCTGGCCGGCCATGTTCGCCAACTTGGTGATGGCGGCGGTCAGAGTGGTTTTTCCGTGGTCGATGTGACCGATGGTACCAACGTTGACGTGCGGCTTGCTCCGCTCAAACTTGGCCTTACCCATTTCAAATCCCCCTATAAAGTTCTGGTCAGCATTTTTTGGTTGAATGCGATATAATAAGACATGGAGCCCACGACCGGACTTGAACCGGTGACCTCATCCTTACCAAGGATGTGCTCTACCTGCTGAGCTACGTGGGCATATGCCATGCTGTGGAAGGTGGAACGGCGGGTGTGTTGACTGGAGCGGGAAACGGGACTCGAACCCGCAACCCTCAGCTTGGAAGGCTGATGCTCTAGCCAATTGAGCTATTCCCGCTTGTCATCCGTAGTCACCGGCGGAATCCCGCCTCCTACAGCGTTTATTCAAAGTGGTGGTGGGGGGAGGATTTGAACCTCCGAAGGCGATTGCCGACAGATTTACAGTCTGTTCCCTTTGGCCACTCGGGAACCCCACCATTGCTGACTGGAGCTGGCGATGGGACTTGAACCCGCAACCTGCTGATTACAAATCAGCTGCTCTACCAATTGAGCTACGCCAGCCAGCGTGAACGAGGGAACTTACTCGCCCCTCGGCAATTATGCAAGCACTTTTTTGCCCCTTTTTGCGGCCCAAAAATGCGGTGCATTTGGTTGCGGCCCAGGCTATTGCCAGCTTCAAAAACCTTTGTCCAGCATTTTTTGGCCTTTTCCGCAAAAAAACTTCTTTTTATTGACACCAAGACACCAGGTGCCTATTTGCATTTCCACTATGAACACCCTGCCCATTCGCCCGGAAATCCCCTGGCTCGCGCCGCTTGCAGGTTACAGCGACCTGCCCTTCCGCATGCTCTGCCGCGCTCACGGCGCCGGTGTGACCAATACGGAGATGGTCTCCGCCAAAGGCCTTTGTTATTTCAATCGCGGCACATCCAGTTTGCTGAACACCCACCCCGAGGATGCTCCCTTGGTGGTGCAACTTTTTGGAGCGGATCCGGATTCCTACCACCAAGCCATGGACAAAACGCTGGAGATGGGCTTTCGTTTTTTTGACCTCAACGCAGGATGCCCCGTCCGAAAAGTTACCAAATCCGGTTCCGGATCCAGGTTGCTGGAGAATCCGGACCGACTCTACGCCATCGCGGAGATCATGGTCAACAAGGCCGGACCTGGAGCTGTCGGCGTGAAAACCCGACTCGGCTGGGAAAAAGGTGTGGACACCTTTCTGGATGTGGCCAAACGACTGGAAGATATCGGAGTGGCCTGGCTCACTCTGCATCCGCGCTATGGCAAGCAGCTCTTTTCCGGCCAGGCGGACTGGTCCCGTCTAGCCGAAGTGAAACAGGCGGTCTCCATCCCCATCGTAGGCTCCGGCGACCTCTACACCGCCGAGGCCGGAGTGCGCTGCCTGCGGGAGACCGGCATCGACGCGGTCATGTTTGCCCGCGGAGCCATGTTCGACCCCGCTATTTTTGAACGCTTCCATGCCCTCATGCGCGGGGAGGAATCGCCCCCACGGGACGGCGAACACCTGGCCCGCATCGTCCGGATGCACATTCAATATACCCGAGAATTCGACGGGTCGGACCGCTCCTTCCGCAAACTTCGCTCGTTCATTCCCCGCTATGCCAAAGGGCTGCGTGATATCCGCTCCCTGCGCAACGAACTGATCAGCTGCGAGACCTGGGAGGCGCTGGAGTCCGCCGCTTCCCGCATCCGGGAAATGCAGCCCGCCGACCCATTGGGTTTTGATCCGGCCGATGTGATTCCCGACTGACGCGTGACGGCCCGCAAGCCGTCACACGCCGAATGGGACCAACGAATCAGAAGTTTGCCCAGCACCGTTGCAAATGTTCCGTTCGCAACGGTTGCGTTCCCAGGCTCACTGCCACGGCCAGCAAGAAACCGACCGGCAGGGCCACGACATTCGGATCCACCCACTGCAACAGCCAGACCCAGGAACCGGGTTCAGCCCAGGCCGCCAGGGTGGACTGCCCCGTCAGCCACCGACACAACCCGATGGCCGCGGCTTCCTTTTCATGCACGAACAAAAGCCAGAGCATGGAAACACCGAATCCGCCCAGCATAGCGACCTTGGCTCCGGCCTTTGTCATGCCCTTCCAATACAGCCCCAACAAATAGATCGGCAGGAACGACGCCGCACACAGACCGAAGAAAAAGGCTGTGGCCCTGGCAATGACGGACCCGGGCAGCACCCAGGCCCAGACCAGCGTGGCGAGAATGGTCACGCTCACCCCGATGCGCGAGGCCCGGGCCGTACCCACATTGCGCCGGAACAAGCCGTGTTCGATGACGTCACGTCCCAAGGATGTCCCCCCCACATGGTATTGGGAACTCAGCGTGGACATGGCCGCCGCGAACATGCCGAGCAGGAATAACCCCGCAAACCAATCCGGCATGACCTGCTCAATATAGGCAGGGATGATCTTGTCCATGTTGCCGCCCGCCTCCACGATGGACAGCTCCCCGCCCCGCGCCGTGAACACGGCATTGGACAACGCGCCCACGATAAAGGCCACCCCGGTCATCATTGGGATGAAAATTCCGCCGAAGAGCACGGCCCGGTTGAGCTGCTTGTCGCTGCGAACGGTCATGAACCGCACGGCCAGTTGCGGCTGGGCAAGCACACCGATGCCGACTCCGTAAATGATCGTGGTATAGATGACCAGCCAAAGCGGAGAGCCGAACTGCGCTCCCTGGGTCCAGCCGATCATGCCACCCTTTTGGAGCTTTTCCGGCATCATGGCGGCCATGTCCGTCAGGGTTTGGTGCGCCTGGGTGACGCCTCCCAGAGCTGTATAGGTAAAGATCAAAAGCACCGCCATCATGACCAGCATGATGGTTCCCTGAAACGCATCCGTGTACATGACGGCTTTAAGCCCGCCCGTGACGACGTAAAGCGCCAGGATAAGCGTCATGCCCACCAAGGCCCAATCATAGGGGATATTCAACGAGACCTCGAGCATACGGGAAATGCCGATAAGCACTGCCGCGGCATACACAGGGATAAACAAAAAGATGATCAGCCCGGAAAATCCCTGAATGAAGGAGGAATCATACCGTCGGCCCAACAATTCCGGGAAGGTGTGGCAGTTCAAACAAAGCCCCATGCGGCGGGTGCGCTTGCCAAACACCGTCATGGCCAGAAACACGCCGATGAAGACGTTGGCCACGGTAAGCCAGAGCAGGGAAAATCCAAACAGCCCGGCGGCCCCGCCGAATCCGATGATAGCGGATGTGGAAATAAAGGTGGCACCGTAACTCATGGCCATGACGAACGGATGCATCCGCCGCCCGGCCAGCATATAGTCCGAGGCCTCGCGGGTTGTTTTCCAGCCTTTGTATCCCAGATAAAACACCACGGAAAAATATACGACGCAGACGAGAATCTTGGTAATCATGAGGCAGCCTCCTCACAGCAACCAGCGGCGGAAGAAGCATCCACGGCATGCCCCGCCGACAACGCCTCCTGGTCTGCCCCGCTCTGTGCTTTCCGCTCCGGATCCACGGCATCGCATTCGTCTCCATGATTCCAATGCAACGCCCCATACACCACACACACTGCCGCGCAGAGAATTACCAGCCAGAAGGCCAGTGCTATTTCCACGCTTCCGAGTCCCAGCATCATCCGCTTTCCCCCTCTGTTGAGGAGCCTGAACCAGCTGTGCGGCCATAAAAAAACCGGGACCGCCAGCTTGCGCCCGCGGCCCCGGTTTCAGTCATTGTCGTTGTCAGTGCGTCAGACCGTCCCCTCCTTGCCGCGAGCGAGGATAAAAAAGAAAAAGAAGAAAAAGAAAAAGGCACCAAGGCCAAGGATGTAGTCTGACATGAACACTGTTTACATCCCTTCCGACACGCCGTCAAGCCACTTTTTTGCGCCGAGAAAAAGCATGCCGAACGGGATAGAATTACGGAACAAAAGTACAATAATGTTTACCGCACCATGCCTGTTCTCCCAGTCGCATCTTGACCAATGCCGATCCCTCGCTTACCGTGCGCGAACTGGTAGAAGCAACACTGGAATACTGTTTTATTTTTGAGGAGGAACAAATGCGACAGGTCAAAACCCACTTCACCATCATGCTTGCTCTCGCCTTGTGCCTGGGCCTGTTTTCCGGCAACTGCTTTGCGCAGTCCATGTACGACGGCATCTCCGGTCCTGAGATGCAGCGCATCCTGAACAACATGGGCTTTTCCACGGAACTGACCCGGGATGACGCAGGGGATCCCCTGATCAATTCCAGTGAAGACGGTCTCAACTTCCAGGTCTATTTCTATAACTGCACCAACGACGTTTGCGAAGCCATCCAGTTCTACAGCGGCTTCACCCAGACCAACAATCCCAGCGCCGAGTCCATCAACGAATGGAACACCACCAAGCGCTTTGGCCGCGCCTACCGCAACAACAACGGCGACAGCCGCGTTGAGATGGACGCCCTGGTCACCGGCGGCGTCACGGAACAGCACATTCGCAACCTGGCCAGCACCTGGAAGATCGTGCTGCAGCAGTTCGCTCAGCATATCAACTGGTAACCGCGCCACCATCCAACGCCAAACGCCCGCATCGGTTCTTCCGGTGCGGGCGTTTTTGCATGCGCCAGGCCGAGTTGGGACTCGCCCGTATCGGTCAACAGATCCGCGGCAATTGCTCTCCTTCGAGCATGTTCAGCAACCGCTTGCCTCCCAGGGGCGTCACCAGGGACACCTTCCCGGGGTTCTCGGCGGTAACGGAACCAATGCGGCAGGCGTCGTGGCCAAGCGCATCCGCGCGCATAATTTCCAACGCTTTTTCCGCGTCTTTCTCAGGCACGATACAGATGAACTTGCCCTCGTTGGCCAGATACAGCGGATCAAGTCCCAGAACCGAACATCCGCCCGCCACTTCCGGCCGCACTGGAATGGCCGTCTCTTCGATT